>JAYKGU010000185.1:0-43430 GCA_035285585.1 Synechococcales cyanobacterium | reverse complement strand
GTTCTGCGCTGGTCTTCATGCAACAGGCACTGAAGAAGACGACCGGTGCCTGCGAGTTGGAGGTCTCTCTGATTCCGGTTCAGCACTTCTAACACTGAGGTGTCAACCCTCAAACCTGAATATCTACGATCTACTTATATTCAAGGAATTTTATTGGGATCTTCCTGATGAATGGAGAGTTATAGTTAGGGCTTCCTGAAAAAATCGGTAGAAGTCAAAGGCATCCCTCGGTGACCCTCAGGTTTGAATCTGAGGACATTTCCCAACGAAGGCGATCGCCCGACCAGGAATACCAATCCTCGTTAGAAGGGGCAGCAAGCGCCCTAAACACCCACCATAAACCGCTGAAGCAAGCCGATAAGCGACCCAAAAAGCACAACAAAAGGAGGCAGAGCCTCCGCTCCAGGTTCATCACCAAAAAGGTGACGGCGATGGTGGTCTCAGCCGTGCTCGCCAGCTTGGCCATCACCCGCGCTAAGGAGAAGCGCCGTTTGGCCTGGCCGAACTTGCCTTCGATGCACACCCGTACCTGCTGCTGTTGACGAAACACTTCGGCAATCACCAGCAGAGTGCGATACTGCCGTTTGCTCAGCACGGTCAAAGAAGCCCCTGCCGCGACCAAAGCATCGATATGCCCCAGATTGCGCTGGAGATACCCCAGTTGTTGACCAACGCCTTTGCGCACCCGCTTGGCACCAGGACGGCGCTTCTTGGCAATGGCCAGATAGGCTTTGCGGGCTTTGCGACGGTACGTGCGGGGCTTGACGGGAAACTGGTCTCTGACCTGCTCGTACAACTGGTCGATGATCTTTTCGCTAGCGACTCTGGCCTCGTTCAACAGCCCCAGGTCAGTGGGATAGCGAATATCGGCAGGCGCACAGGTGGCATCAAGCACCAGTTTCCCCTGATTGGGGGGTAGAGGGGGGTCATCCTCATCATCTGACTGGGCTGGGGATGGAGGTGTGGTATCCGAGGTCGGGGAGTCCTCAGGCGTTGGGATCAGCATTGCAGCAACCACCGCTTCATTGACTTGCCCTACCAACTCAAAGCTGATACGTTTACGAAAGTGGACAAACATTGAGGCGTCAAAGGGCACCTCATTTTGATACTCGCTGAAGCCCAGGAAGTATTGCAGATAGGGGTTTTCGCGAATCTGCTCGACGGTTTCTTCATCGCTGGTACCGAGCTTTTCCTTAATGATCAGTGCGCCGAGCGCGATGCGGAAAGATTTAGCCGGTGCCCCGCGAGTGGCATCGAACTGCTTGGCGTATTCGACCTCAAAGGTGTCCCAGGGAATCAGGGCGGCCAACTGCACCCAGCGATTGTCACCCGACAGCTTACCGCCAAATGGTAGGTAGAAGTCCTCAAAGGAAAGTTGGCCTGGGCTACTGCGACGATACATGAAAAATCCAAGTGCAAGGGTTTTGCCCATTTTCGGCCTTTTCCGGTGCATTTTTCAACCCCTATTGCCCCCTCAATTCCCCATGGATGCTCGACTCAGTTTTTTTCAGGAAGCCCTAAGTATTCCAGTACAACCACGGCTACTTTAAGGATGTGGGTACGGGGCTGTGGCGATCGCTCTCGGAGATTTTGGGTGAGAAGGTCAATAAGCACAATCTACGGGATGTTTTGAGTCGTCAGCAGCAGCGGCTGACAGAGCAATCAAGGGAGGCCGCACAGTTCACGGTGCGACAGGAGGTTGAAGATATTCGTCTGGAGCCGCACTCCTGGAGCGCTCCAGAGACGACCGTCCAACAGGCGATCAGCTTGCTCCGGCAAGATCATCTACTCGGTGGTCGGGTGAGCGTTAGCACGGTTGAACTCAGGGGACTCCTGGAGGCCCAAGCCTGCCAAATAGCGGAGCTGCAAAAGCAGGTAGCAGAGCTAAAAACCAGAATTTAGCGTAGGGTCCGCAGGCAGAGCATGGGAAACTAGAGAGACGCTTGAGAACTCATCGGAGAGTTGTTAGCACTCATCGGAGAGTCTTTAAACAACACGGAAGAATCTTTAATACTCATCGAAGAGTTGTTGGTACTCACTGGAGAGTCTTTAAACAACACCGGAGGTTCTTTAATACTCATCGAAGAGTCTTTAAACAACACCGGAGAGTCTTTAATACTCATCGGAGAGTTGTTAGTGCTCATCAGAGAGTATTTAAACAACATCGAAGAGTTTTTAGCACTCCTAAGAGAGTGTTTGCAAACCATTGTTAAGGCTGCGGGTATCGCCGCTGACATCGGTGCTGGTTTTACAGCGAATTTCGCTGTCGTCGAAGTCTAGCTCAAAGTTGCTGAGTCTCGCGCCGTAGTTAGCGAGGTGATAAGTGAACAGGGAAAATAAGTGAGTGTCTAATCGAAGTCGCCGATTTCCAAGATTCAGACGGTGAGTGTGGAGGGCGATCGCACTATGACGCTGTTCTTTTTGCAAGATAATGTTCATCAAGGGCACGACGCAGCATCATTTTAATCACAGCCTGACGACTGATATTCCCTAGATAAGCTGATAGAGTTGATTCAGGATGCCATTGAGCTTTGCCTGGAATTTGAGGAAGAGCAGCAAGAGCTTTTGCTTTTACCTGGTTTTATCCATCGTTAAAGTATCGACTGAAAAAATCCCGAGGCGATACTATAGGTACGCCTAGAAATTCGCCTAAAACTAGCAGATCCCGATCGCCTGTCACAATCGTATCGACATTTCCAGCAGCAGCAGTTGCCAAAACAATGACACGATCTCGTAACTCGGGCACTGAAATTTCGACTGTCGGGTGAAGCTCTGATAGGTTTTGGGCTAGCTCCATGAGTTCCTGTGGAGTCGTACGCAAACTGCGGATCTTTGCTTGTAGCTTTTCGTACTGGAGAACCTGACTGAGTTCAGCCAAAATCGGCTCGGAAGTAATGAGTGTAATGAGGCCCGATTCTGCCAGTTGCAGGAAAGGACTCATCTGCCCACCCCAGATTAAAGCTGAAACCCATACGTTAGTGTCCAGAAGAATTTTCACTGTTAGCCATTTTCTTCGCGGATGGCGTTTACTAGCTCGCTGATTTCTTCCAGGCTCATTTCATGGGGATCTGGCCCCTGGGCTTCTATGCGCTTGAGCAGTTCTGAATAAGTCAGGGGTTTCTGAATTTTCTTGAACAGGATGGAGTCTTCGGTTGTCCAAATAATGTACTCGTCTCCTGGATTGAGTTTCTCCTGAACTTCAGGGGGAATTTCGAGGAGACGGTCTGGGGTAACGCTAACGATGGTGGCTTTGCGCATCGAAATTCTCCAGCGGTTGTGGGGTCGGAATTAGCTAAGGCGACTGTACCGATTCTAGCCCTCAATATGAGCGGCTTGGGTTTCGATGGCTTGGATTGCGACTCGGGGCGATCGTTCGCTCGCCTGCAAAAACTGCCTGGATTCTCGGCAGATACTCGTCCATAATCATAACGGTGGTGTAGACGAGCTGCTGGATCAGGGCGAATATCCTCCCTAGCTAAAGTAATTTTAGGGGAATCACCATTGTCCTGATTCTGGTTTGGTTTCAGAAGAGCGATCGCCCTCCGTATCTTGACTTTGAGCAACTTCATCAATCACCTGTTTGAATTTTTCAACTCCGGTTTTGAGGGTTTGCAACAGGTTGGTGAAGGACTGCTTCACCTCTTCGGTAGATTTGACAAATTCCTGGGCCCGTTCTTTGAGTTCGGGATCGGTGGTGGCGGTTTGGTGGCGATCGCGCAGTTTCTCTGGAAGGCTTTCGAAATCGTCACTGACGGTGATGCCCTGGTTTTCTAGATAACGCCGGAAAGCCTGCATTCGGTTGCGGGCAGCTTTAATCTGCGCAGGATTATCGGAGATGCTTCCTTGCAGGATGTCTTGAAAACCGTTGAAGAGATTACCTAAGCCTTCTTTGAGACTATCGGGATTGTTTTGGCGTTCTTCGGGAGTGATGAGGAGGAGGGAGGCGATCGTATCAATCACAGGTGGAGTCGCTGAGGAAGCGATCGGTTTTCCTTGAGCGACTGCTGCAAAATCAGTAAGAACTGAAAGTGCTTCTTTTACATTTTGCCAAGCGCGATCGAGTTCTGCCCTCATGAAAGGTTCTGCTTCTTCTCTAGTGATTTTGAAGGAAGCAATTGAACTAAATTCAACGAACCTGTAATCGCCATTGAGGTTGAATACCTGGTAGTTTCCTTCAGGAAGACCTTGGTTTTCCGGAATGAGGAAGTAGTGCGATCCATCACAGCCCAACCAAAATTTAAGCGCGAAACTGTCTTCAAACACCTCCAGAATTAGAGATAAATCAATTTGCTCAAGAAAACTCTTAACGCTTTCATCTGCTTGAGCGACTCCTTCAAGAGCATCATCTCGAACAAAATAGTTGAAATCTATATCAAAAACGTATTCTGTGTTCATCTTTTTACAAGAAAAGAGCTTCGTGTTTTTCTTTTTGACGCAATAGATACTGAAAGTGTTTTATTCAAACTCAGAAAAATCTGTATTGGGAAACAGCTGGGGGATTTGACTATGAAAGAAAGCATACAAGTCTTCATAGTTGAATAAACTTTCTCGGTCTTTCGCTAACAAAAACTGCCAACCATAAAAGCCCCTAGTCTTCAGTAATTTTTCTAAATACACCTCAAAACCGAAATCTAGTTGATGTGTCCCGTAATCGACGCTGTGCAATTGCAGATTTCGATCTAAAGTTTTATCTTTAAGCCTAAAACAGGTGCAGCCAGAATCGTCATTATTGAAATAATCAAACGGTTTAAGCCTTTTAAGATCTTTCTTCTGGCTTTCATCCATCCAGTCAAACCATAAATTATTGAACCATTCGTCATTTTCCCATCCCGAAAGAACTTGTTCTATAGGAATCAGATGAATACTCCCCGAAACACGAAAAGCTTCATCTTCTACTTCATCTGAAGAAATCCATTCAAGCCTGAATCCGCCAATTTGCTGGTAAAAATTAGAAATCGATTCGTGAAAAACAACATCAAAATCTCGCTCAATTTCAGCAATTTGAGCTTTGCTAAATGGAGGATAAAAACAATATGTTTTAATATTTATTTTTGCCTGACTCCTAATTTCGTCTAGCATGGAAGTAAATCTGTTCAGGTAGTTGTTCATTTCGTTTTCTTCCTTTCTATCAGTTTGATAAGGCAATATAGGAAAACAAAAGCTGGTAAGATATGGCTCACTATTAATAGGGGAAATCGGACAATTTTCCGGCAATGATATTTAGCTCTAAATCTCTAAGTAGCTGTGGATATGTCTTCAGTTCTTCCTGGACAGCAGGATCGGCTTCAAATTTCGACCAATTTCCGTATCCCCCGGCTGGTCTCTTGTCGATAATTCTCTGCATGGCTGCGCCAGGTGGTCGACCATCTAACAGATTTCTTTCAGCTTGCCTGCTTACTATGGTATCTAAATTTTCAGGGAGCCTTGTCCCTTTTGGTTCTGGCTTGGTTACTTCAAATGGAGGATGAGTTTCAATCACTTTTTTCCCTTTCTCATCTGTGTATTCATAACGAAGGGTAATGCTTTCCGCGAATAGTTCATAGCCAGGCTCCGTTCTGTATGTCACTCTGACCTCATACTTTAAAACTCTATATTCTTTAGTTACTAGGTCGTGCGCAGGAGTCTCCATTTTTTGCTCCATTAAAGTATTCTCGCTTTTGCGCCCAGGAGTCAAGTTCCAAACTTTGTTGCCTGGTCCATGCAGCTTTTGACTGAGTAAATGTAGCTTAACGTATCTATTCTCATAGTTAGGGATCGTCATTATGTGGCTAGACCAACCTGGTATGTCTATAGTCGGCTCAGAACCCTTAGTATTTCCTGGAATTTTAGTCAGAGGATCAGCCTTAACCCAACCAGCCTTGCCATCGTCTAACCCATATGTTACATGAGTTCTAGGTAGCTGAGTACGTCGTCGAACAGAACGTTCAAGAGTGTTTGGTGCAATAACGACTCGGAAATTTAGGTACTCATCTCTTCTATCCATTGCTGCATTTTCAAAATAGACTCTGAGCCTAATTCCTCGTTTTAGCTTATTTGTATATCTCCTCTCAACCTCCTCTGCTTTTTCTTCCGTTTCTTTTCTAAGAGTATCGTAGTCATCTATCGGAATTCTCTCCAGTTCATTAATTGCTTGCTCAGCAAGTATTTGATGATATCTTCTATCATCTTCAGTTAGCCCTTCATTGTCTTTATCTTTAGGATGATGCGGTGGATTTTGAGCATCTTGATTCTCATCAGGCTTCTTCTTGGGACGATCAGGATGTCCTCCTCCCGGTGTGGGGGAAGGAGAACCATGATGCCCTGGCTTATGAGGAGACCCCGGCGTAGGCGAGGGATGAGATCCTGGAGTGGGATTTTGCTGAGAATCCGCATCTCTATCGGTAGGTTTTGGTCCCGGCGTTGGAGTGTGACCAGGGGTAGAATCATTTTGTTCCTGGTTGTGAGGACTGGATTGTCCAGGGGAACCACTGCCTGCACCCGCCGTTCCTTGAGGCGTGGACTGTCCAGGGGTGCTACTAACCCCGCTTGCCGTACTTTGAGGACTGGAATGTTCTGGAGTGCCGCTGCTTGCATCTGGGCCTCCTCCTGCTCCTCTCCCCGGACGTCCCCCAGGAATGGGTACGCCACCCATCAACAGCTCTAAAAGCTCATCGCCATACTGCCGCAGAATGTCTCCGATAACGCCTATATTATCCATTACCTTGCTGGCTTGGTCTCCGGCTTTATTGAGCAACTTCCGGATACTGCCCAAGATTTCATCCATGTGTCGTCCCAGCGTTTTGATGCTGTTTGAGACCATCCGCATGGCTGGCCCTGAGCGATCGAGCACATTGGTAATCCCGCGAACGGTCTTAACGACACTACTGGCGACTGTTGATGCACCCGCTGTGAAATAAGCAATCACCAGTTCCAGCACAATGGTTCCTGATAGCCAGCCCGCTGCATCTCCAATCTGACTTTCGGCTCCATCTTGCATCATGAACTCGCAGACCTGAGTTGCGATCTGGCCGCCCGCTTCCCCAATAGCGGTCATCACCTGTCCCTGGACTTCGCCCATCATGTTCATCACATCTTCAAAGGTGATGTCTTCCCCAGCCCCGGTAAACACCTCTTGCACCGCAGATAGGAAATTGGTGGTGACCTCATTGCTGGGTGCTTCCAGTTCACCAGCCATAGTAATCAAGCGATCGATGATCATTTCCAGAATGCTCATGCCTGCTTCCTGCAAAGCATCCCGACCTGCTCCGCCTCTACCCCCACTAGAATTGGCACCTTGAGTCGTTGAGTTGGGTTGTTGAGTGGAACCCGGTTGCTGACTGGTGGTTGAGCCGGGTTGGTTAGCAGGCTGGTTGGCGGATTGATTGCGGCCTTCTTCCTCCGAGCGATTTAGCCAATCTTTGAAGTCATTGATAGAGGTTACCGCATCGTAGATTAAGGCGAATGGATCAGTCAGACCTTCCCAAATTCCCCTCAAAAAGCCTTTCACAAAGCCCACCACAAAATCTGGGCTGCTGCCGCCAATGATTCTAGCAATTTTGTTTGAGATGGCGACCTTAACGTCAGTGCTTTGGGACAGCAGTCCCTGCAAGAAGCCTAAAACACCTTGCTTCAGGAAGGGCCACAAAATGCCAAAGAAAGGAAAGTCTGGCATTCCTCCCAGAATTTCAATTAACGTTTCCAGGAGAAAGTCAATAATTGGGCCTTTGTAGCAGTCTGGTAGTGCCATCCAGGCTTGACCCAGCAAAAGACCTGGCATTCCGGCGGGATTAATCAAAACTCCGCCGATGGAGACTAAAACATCAATCCAGGGTCTAATCTTTTCCTGAATTTTTTGGGCAAACTCAACCACCGATTTGCTAACGGACTTAAATGTATTGCGGCTCCAACTGACAAAGTCCTTAATACCATCTGAGATGGTTTCCATCGTGCCTTTGATCATACTCAGCAGCGGCAGACCCGTAATTGAGTTGACCAGGGAAATGAAACCATCGCTGATCTTTGTGGCTTCTTCGATGATGGTATCCACCGCGCTTGCCAGCCCATCCCCAAAGCCCTGCATTCCAGATAACAAATCAGGCAGAATTGTGTGACCCATTTCCTCATGGGCCGACTCTACAATATTGGGATTATTGCGGTTCTCCCACAGCCACCTCACCATCTCAATCACTTGCGGTGCATACATGACTGCCGCCGCAATCCAGGTAATGGGAGACAGGGCGGCTGCCACCATTACAACTGTTCTAATCGGTTCAATAACCGGGTCAAGGGTTTCCTTAATTGATTCCCAAGCCTCCCCGGCTTTTTCCTTAATCCAATCAATTAAACCACCTTCGCTCTCACCGTCACCACCACCAATACCAAGCTGCTCCAGTACCCAATCCCAGGCTTCTTTCAAAGCATCACGGACAGGCGCGCCCCATTCCCAAATTTGGCGACCAAAATCCACGATGCCGCTGAGGGCGTCTCCCACCAAATCCATAACCGTGTTAAAGACTGGAGCGACAAAGGTATCCAAAATCTGCTGGAATACCTCATTGGCTTCTGTAAACGCATCCTGCAATGCCTGAACTTTGGGGTTGTCCATTACCCCTTTGACAAACTCCGTCATGGAGTTGAGTTTGTTCGCCACGGCATCGCAGGTTTCCGGATCACCCTCCATTACTAAGCGAACTGTTTCAAAAAGGGTGTCAAATGAGCTGCTGAAGTCTTCGACAATATCGGAAATACCAAGTTCTTCCAGCAGTGCATCAAACCAGTCTTTGATACCTTCTCCAACCGTTTCCTTGAGAGCCTCAATTGGCCCCTGCCGAATCAGATCTGCCAGTTCTGGAGATCTCAGAGCTACCAAATCAGCAATTGTGTCAACTCCAAAATCAGCTAACCGTTCCAGTCCTTCACCTACTAACTCTCCAGCATCTTGAGCGCGATCGCCCGCCCAATCCAGTCCATCTGCACCTGCTTCTAAACCTCTGTCTATTCCAGACCCTAACAGACCTAATCCGTCTTGAATTACATCAGTCTGAATCGTGCTATCTCCAGAGTTGAGAGGTGAAATCGACTGCCGCTGAATCGTCTCTTCCGACTCACACTGACTACACTTCGCCTGCACATCAGGAGACCCCATTTCCGCCTTAGGCGACAGCATCCCCATCTTGGTCTGCACCATCCGCCAGAGGAAATGGGAACCTTTTGTCTTTTGCTGAATCTCCGGAGTTTCAGCCTGCGCCTGCGAATCAGTCTGGGATTCCTCCGGCTTAAACTGAACTCCACCTGTTTGCTGCACCGTATGAGTCAGCTCATGGGCCAACAGCTCTTGCCCACCACTCGATCCAGGATTATATTTGCCTGAATTGAAGTAAATATCATTACCGTAGGTAAATGCCTGCGCCCCCAGCTCTTTGTTCATCTGCACCGATGCCGAGTCCGTATGCACCCGCACTCCACTAAAGTCATTACCAAAGCGGGG
Source organism: Synechococcales cyanobacterium (assembly GCA_035285585.1). Lineage (GTDB taxonomy): Bacteria > Cyanobacteriota > Cyanobacteriia > CAKZMO01 > CAKZMO01 > JAYKGU01. The sequence goes on along the minus strand of JAYKGU010000185.1, from coordinate 33,964 downwards.
TTCCATGAACGATCGCACACTTTCCGGCAACGCACTGCCCTTACCACTCTGACTTGCCAAACGACTTTCTAAATTTGATGCAGAAGATGGGGAGCGATCGCCCCCTTCCTTCATCTGAATTGATGGCTCCTCCTCCTCTTCTGCCTCACACTTGGAACACATCCGCTGAATCTGCGGTTGATTTAGTGATTCAGTGGAAATCTCATCCGCCTGCGGGTCAGGCATCCGCATAATTTGAGCGGCGGTGCGATCGGCTTCCTGCTCATACTTATCTCCGGGTTCTCCCACCGTCAGCTTGGTTTGAATCACCGAGAAAGTTTTGAGTGGGTCAGACTCGCCATCCACCTTGCGCTGAACACCCTCAAACTTTGCCTGGATGGTGGGGCGATCCTCCTGGGGTGGGGTGGGGCGATCGCCCTCAGTTTCCATCGGACGCAGCGGCACCTCCGCCAGATTAAACCCCGCCCTTGCCATCGTTTCCCGCTTCGCCTGGAGATCCGGCGGGGGCGCACCCGGACTGGCAGGCGGTGGGGCGATCGGACTGGAGGCCGCCGCCGCTGCCTGGGTTGTGGACATCTCTTGCCCAAACGGACGCGACTCCTTCTGCGACCACGCTTGCGACTGGTTCGCGGATGCCGATGTATTTTCTTGTGCCGGAACCTGGGCTTTGGAAGACTTGGGGGGTTAGGGATTTTAGGTTTTGGATTGGGGGTGGGTGGGTTGGATGGTGGGGAACCCGATGGTTGAAAGATTTGTGTTGGGGTGTTTGTTGGGAGATGGGGTGGTTGGTGAAGCCTGGTTGGGGGGCGATCGCGTTCCTTAGCGAAAAGTCGGAGCCAAAGTCCCCCTTAAAAAGGGAGATTTAGGGGGATCAAGCCATGCTGCTACTCATCTGCTTTTTTAGCGCTTCAATTCCTGTCGCTGTTGCCGCTGGTCACTCCTGGCATCGGCTTTCATCTTTTCGTCTTCTTTGACGTTTTCTTCTTTTTGTTGGGTTACCTCCTTTTGGGTTTTCTCTTCCATGTGGGCTTCTTCTTCCGTGTCTTTCTGCTGCTTGACTTCCTCTTGAATTTGCTCTCGCTGATCTCTTTTTTTCTCTTTCTTGACTTCGCGCTTTTGCGTCATTCCCTCGTCAAGCTGCTCCTTCTGGGCTTCCTGGACATCCTGGCGCTGTTCGGACTTCTGTTCTTCGGGGGTTTTCTCGGTAGCCTCTTCAACTACCTCGGGTTTGGTGGCGTCTTCTGGGAGGGATTGCTTGAGCTGTTCTTCCTCGACGGCCTGACCGCTGGCTTTGCGCTGCAGGGTGCCTTTGGCGGCCTGGGTTCCGGTGGTGTCCATTTGCCGCTCTGCTACCTCTGCCTCTGGAGGTGTGACCAACTGCTCGGGCGGATAGAGGGGAATGTCGGCAATGTTGGGGGTGGCGCGGGCGATGCGGTCTTGCTGGCCCTGGGTGAGGGGGGCCTGGGTGGTGCGCCCCGATACCGGTGCTGCTACGGGGACGGCATCGGCGTCCATCTCGTCGTAGAAGGGACGCTGGGATAGGTTGGTGCGGGCGGTTTGGGGTTGGGGTTCGTCTTTTTGGGAGGTGCGTCGTTTAGCCATAGGGATTTTGGATTTTGGATTTTAGATTTGGGATTTGGGGTGAGGGGGTGGTGAGGATGGGGGTGGTGGGGGTGATTAGGGGGGCGTTGAGTTTGATGGTGCTGGCGGCGATCGCCACTACACCACTTGCAGTTAAATTGATGGCAGCGTTGGCGTTGATTTGGATGGTGCTGGTGCGATCGCTCAAGGTCAGGTGCTGGCCGCCTGGGGTGCGGATTTCGATGAGGCCGTCGCTGTCGTTGAGATGAACTTGGTGGCCGCCTGCGGTTTTCAAATGAATGCCGGATTGGCTTTGCCGCTGTTCCTCTTCAACGAACTGGAGCTGATGGCCGGTGCGGGTTTTGAAGGTGCGGAGGCGGACTTTGCCGGTCTGGACGTTGGCCTCCACCGGGTTGGGGGGCTGGTCCTGGCCGTTCCAGACGCCGCCGAGGATGTAGGGACGGTGGATGTCGCCGTGTTCAAAGGCTACCAGTACTTCATCGTTAATCTCCGGCAGGCATTCAAAGCCCCGCTGCGGGCCTGCGCCGATGGCCACCACCCTGGCCCAGTTGCTGGCGTGGTCATCCGTCAGCGTGGGAAACTTGACCTTTACCCGGCCCCAGCCTTTGGGGTCTTCGTTGTCCGTCACGACGCCCACCAGCAAGGTTTGTCCCGGCTGGAGCTGGGGGGGTGGGGCGAGGGTGGTCAGCAAGTTGCTGCCCCGCAGGCCCCGCACGCTGAACTCGGTAGTATAAATTCGCTGGCGGTAGGAGTGGCGGGTTTCCGTAATGTAGTAGCGACCGCTGTGGGGGCCTAGATCCTGGAGCGTCACCACCCGTCCAGGACGCAGGGCTGGGTCGCCCTCACCTTTGGCATCGGCCTGGACGAACTGTCCTCCCAGTTCATCGCAGCGGGCCTGGGCGATCGCATCCGCTTCCTTGGGATTAAACACGGGCTGATCTACCACAATCAGGGTCGGCTGGGAGGGTTTGCCGTTGAAAGCCGTGCTGCTACTGCTGCCTTTGCCGTTGTCCGTCTCAGTGAGGACATCATCCCTGGCGGCGGTGGAGACGATCGCCCGCTTTTCCCCATAGTCCCAGGCCCGCACTTCCACCCCCTGCACCTGCTCCGCACTGGTGACCCGGACGCGAAAGCTGTCAATATCTTTCAGCCATTTCAAATACAGCTCCTGATCCACCTTGGGTCTACGGAAGTGAAGCCTGCCGTCCTGCACAAACAGCTCAAAGCCAATGCGGGCCGCCCGTTCCCGCAGAAACTCCAGATTGGTCTGGTTCTCCTGAAACACGTAGTCGTGGGGAATGCCGCTTTCATCGACCGTGCCCAGGTCAAGGCTCGCTTCACCGGCAATCTTTTTCACGATGTCGCTGTCGGTGATATTTTGAAACGAGCGGTTATGCCGCCCCCGATAGAGCCGATGGGAGGCATCATAGCCCCGCACGATAATGGGAGCTTTGGTTTTCTCTGTAAAATGGGTTTCAACGGCGGTGATCTCCCCTTCAATCAAAAGTCCCTGTTTGGAGGTGCTGAAATCAAAGGACTCGATGGTGCTGGAGACAAAGCCAATTTTCACGGGTTTGCCGATTTGCAGAAGGGACTGGTGCTGCCAGGGGCGATCGCCCGACCCCGTCTGATAGTCATTCTGAATCACCAAAGTAAAGGCAGCAGGGAAATGGAGGCTTTCTTCCACCACCACCTGAAGCAAATCCTCCATCAGGGCAGGTGGGTTCTGCTGGCCGTCAATCTCAATAGTGGGGAGCGATCGGTAATTGGCTGAAAGCATTGGTCTTCTTGGGGGCTAACATTTCAGGGACAAATAGGCGTTACCGAATGTGGGTTCCACATGGGGTAAGGGCAAATGGCCATTTGCCCCTACAGGGTTGACGATGACCGGCAGCGTTCAGATGGATCAACATCGGGAATCGGTTACCAAACCCGGTCTTCACAGTCGAGTTGCCAAAGTTTCTCCAACTGCTGAACCTGGCGGTGTCGCCTGACGACGCGGCGGCGGCGATGCAGCATGGCGGACAGCGCTAGCGCGATCAATAAAGTGAAAGCCAGGTACATCATCGGCAGAGGCGTCGGTTGGTTGACCACCCTTGAGTGGGTTAGGCTGGCAGAACCCGGACTGTGATGGCTTTGTATTGGCAAGTTCCGGCCCATAACGTCCTCCAAAGCAATTGAGTCGATTACTGTTGGCGAGTTGCAAGACTATCTCCCACGCGATCGGGTGTGCCGCTGGGAGCCATTGAGGTATTGCGCTGGGGTTCGTCTACTTCTTTGAGCGTCAGGCTATCAATGACGGCCCGCACGGGTGTGCCATCGGGGAGAAACAGGGTGAGCTTGTAGGTCAACTGTTCCACAAAGCAGCGCTGCAAATAGACGTGGCTGCCCCACTCAAAGCGATAGATGGGCGGTCGCTGCTGGTTGCCCACAAACTGCACTGCTTCCCGAAACGGGCTAATATGATGACGTACTACATCTTTCCGCTGTTCGTAGCAGTCAAAGAGGATATTGCCAATGGTGACTTTGTAGGCTTTGACATTGGAGAAGCTGACCTTGGGCTTTCCCGTCTCCTGCACGCGTGCGCCGGGGTTTTCTGAGGTTTCCACTACGCCTTCAAACACGAGTTCGGCAGGGTTGAACATGAATTCAATGTTGGTGGCTTCGCTGGAGGTTAGTTTTGCCTTTACTAGCTGTGACATATTTTTTTAATTAGATGAATGGTATTTTGTGAATCAAACGTTTAATGGGGGTGAAACGTTCCGTAGGGGTTGACGGGTGGAATTGTACGGTTTGTGGTTTTAGACATGGGCGATCGCCCCCCATCCCAGCCGTTCCCGTTCTATTTCAAGCCGCTGTCGGAGCAGTTGATAAATTTCTTCGTTCAAAAGATCTAGCGAATTAATGGTTGATAAATTTTGAGTAGACAATGATTCAGGAATCGATGCTCGCTCCAGGTACTTCAAAGACGGTGAGCCAGAAACCGCAAACCAGGGGAGCGGATGGGTAGAGCGTCCCCAATGCTTTTCCTGTTCAAGGATTAGACGCGATCGCACCCCTTGATAAACCTGCCGTGTTAAAAGATCCATCGTGACGTCATTGATTTCAATACTTTCTGCTTGGGAAGGTTGCTGAATTTCAGGTTGAATAATCGATAAAGACTGCGGACTTGAGAGCTGTTGAATATTTTGATTTGAACTTTCTATTGAATATTGGTTTGTTAACTCAGTCAAACTTGACCAGGCCACTGGAATGGTCGCTTCGGCGGGTTCTGCTGGATTAGAGGCTGGTACATGGGATGCGAGGGTTGTGCTGGGTGGTGTTTTAGCCGCAAAGGTAGTGGGATGAGGCCTTTGTGAAGCATAGGCTTGACCTGATTGCCCATCGTCCATACTTGAGGGAACTGAATCCTCCGATCGAACTGCTTGAGTAGGGCTGGAAAACGGAGGAGAATCAAGCTTTTCATCCGGTGAATTTATTTCGTCAGTGATGACCAGTTCTGACAGGTCTGACCAACAATCTGGAATGGGCGTATCTTCCGGTAGCGTCAGTAGATGGATGGGTTCATTGGGATCGGGTGCGACTGGATTCGGTTCAAGCGGGTCGGAGGGTTCCGGTGGAGTCTCAGCAAAGGTGTCACTTTGATCAAACTCAGTTTGATATCGCGATAGAAAGATATCTTCCTTCTGAATCAAAGGTTGGGTCTGTCCCAAGGGTGGGCTGGGCGGCTCATTTGCAGATTGCTCTTCGGTTCGTCGCTGAATTTGAGGGGAAGTTGGTGCAGTTGTCTCAAGGTTTTCAGCAGGAGGGACATCGGAGGCGATCGCCCCATTATCAGAAGTTTCACCAGAGGTCTCATCAAAAGACGCTGTTTGATCGGAAGTATCTAAACTTTGAGTGACAGGTTTAAGCTGGAGATTTGATTGCTGTTCGACTTGAGGAGCGTTGGTTGATGCTGAAAGGTCATCCTCAGAGGTGAGATTTGATGGGGCGATCGCCTCTGGTTCATTCAATTCAATGGTTGTGGGCGATCGCCCATCATTTTCTGGAAGTGGAGGGTCTAATTTGGATTGAAGGGACGGACCTGCCTCCGTTGGACTTTTATCCGGCTTAAGGGATACTTTGGTTTGCTCCGAGGTACTTGACTGAGGTTGGGCTGCTGCTGGCTCACTTACTGCTGGCGATTCAGCGCTGGGTGACGAGGCTGCTGTGTCGGAAACTTCAGTGGTTGGCGTGGAAATTTCCTGGGTTGCAGTGGGTAATTGAGAGTTTGCGTCTGGAGAAAGTTGAACAGTTTCAGAGTTTGAAGATTTCGTTGGGGAGTCTGGCTTTGGGACGCTTTCCGCTGGTGTGGTTTGATCGTTATCAGCGCCTTCTTTCTGAACCTGCTCCCCACTGCCCCCTTCCTGATCAGGTGACACAGCCGACTCTTCTTTAAACTGTAGAGATGGTTGCACGGTTGGTAGCGATTCCGCTTCCGCTGGCGGTTCTGGCGCTGGTGATAAATCACCACTCTCGGTTAGATTGGTGCTATTGCCTGGGGAGGGAGGTGTTTGAGGGCTGTTACCTTCATCAGTTGGAGGAGTTGCTTCAGAGGGCGATGTGGTTGATGGAAAAGGGGAGGCGATCGCCTGGGTATCCTCTGAAGTGCTTACTGGCAAATCATTGGCTGGCTTTGCTGACTCTAGAGTTTGTCGTTGAAGTGAAGGTTTGGTATTGGGACTTGGAGAAGTTGGTTCTTCTGTCGTTGGAGATGCATCTGAGGCGGTATCCGGTAATTCCGCATCAGGCGCATCATTGGAAGGATTGGCGTCAGGAGAGTCCTGCGATCCAAGGAGATGGGGGGCGATCGCCTCCATCTGCACCAGCGGTGAATTGACCGATCCCAAGGGGGGTAGCGGCTGGAGCTGTACTTGCGGTCCCAATGGTGGGGGTGGCTGGAGGGGCTGGACGGTTTGCCCCAGCGGCCTGTGCAGGCCCAAAGGGGGCAATTCTTGCAGGGATTGATCAAGGGATGGCATAAAACAAATTCTCCACCTTCAGTAGGGTGTGTTGTGGCGCAAGCCCAACGCACCGTTGAGGAAAGGTTTGGTGCGTTATTAACGCACCCTACTAGCGAGCTGAGCTGCCTGCAAAGTAGCCGGATGGGTCGCGTCCCGAATTGAGATGGATGGCCCCGCCGCCGCCCGATTTTTGGATACTCAAGCCTTCGTAGGCCAGAGTCAGCTCTTCAATAGCCACGGCATTACCGTCTGCCTGTAGCGCTGGGGCTTTCCAACTCACGGGCAAAGCCCCGATCAAAGTCCAGCACTGCATGGTTTCGCCAGCCTGATTAAACAGCAGGATATTGATATTGCGGCGCTGGTGGGACTGATGCAGCATCTGGCTCACCCACTCCCAGAAGGTGAAGTCATTGGTGATGCCCCGCTTCAAAGTGACATCAGTGAACTCCGTCTGTCCCAAAACGATGCGCTGCTGGTCGTTGACGCCCCCTTCAAAGTAGGATTCTTTCTTGATATTCAGCCCCAGCCCTGAACATTCGCTAAACGAAGCAGTGATGTGGCTTTCCACCTCGACATAAAACCGATTGGCAAGTACATAATTCAGCTCATCCGCTGCCAGACCATTCTGTGTTTTCATACCATTCTCCTGAATTGTCCCGTGCGATCGCGCTGGTAGCGAATATCATCCAGCATAAGTTCGTAAACCTGATCCCGTAGCTGCAGCATTAATAGCGGATTCTGTAAAACCATATCGGCTAGTTTGGCCAGGGTAGCGGCATCAATCGTATCTTTCATAGGTTCTTTGATTTCAATCTTTCATGGCGTCAACGGTTGTAGGGGAACCAGACCCGCTTCGCGCAACAATCGCTGTCCCTCGCCGGTTTTCAGTACCCTTGAAAACCACTGGCCGGAGCGCGATCGCCCCCCTTCTTTGGGATATACCACCACCAGAGGGTAGCTCAGGGGATATGACTGGAGGGCTTTGATGTCTGGGAAATAGCTACCCTTGTCGTTGCATAGATCCGTGTGCGGGCGGAGGGGGCGTCCCCCCAGTTGAGCCATCACCTGAATTTCCTGCCCCAATTCCCCAGCCGCCAGGGGGTAGACCGAACATTGCTTGTAGACTTGACTGAGGAGAGCAAAGCCAATGCCCATGACCTGGTTCTGCTCAAAGTCAGCAAAGATCTGACCAAAGGCGCGAAATGTGGGACTGGCCTGGGCGATCTCCACCCCTTGCAGGCGGCGAAAACGGTCGATGCGGCGAATATCTCCCTTGAGCACTTTCTCCTCAAAGATGGCGATCGCGCCTTGCTCAGCGGGCATGTATAGCTTTACGGACCAATCCCGCAAGGCTCTGGGAGCGCCCCAATGCTCGATTTCACCTGTGTATAGCTGCCGCAGTTGGGCAAAAGTGATGCGGCCATTCAAGAGCTGAGGCAGGCTGGGCGATCGCTCTACGTCATAGGACAAAGTCGCATCGCTGTATGCCGTAATAAAAACTACCGCATCATAGGCGATGACCTCTTGCACCAAACCTTCTGGTAGACTTTCTTGCTGATGCGTCAGGACAAAGTCCGTGGCTCCAGACTGGATCTGGGCGATCGCCTCCTCCGGCGAACCCACAAATCTTTCCTGAATTGCATAGTGGCTTAGCCGTGCATCTCGCGATCGCAAGACTTCTAGAAAGGTTTGATTTTGGGCTACCAATCCTGTCTGGGCGAGCACGCGACCCCAGGAGCCTGAGGATTCGGCCACATAGGTAATGCTCTGATCCGCTGGCGGGTCAACCTCACCTATGCAGCAATCCGTCGAAGGCAGAGCCGCAGGTGCCCCCACCCCAACGATGCGAAGCCAGCTCAGCCAAATTGCCGTACCCAGCAACCCCAGAACAAAAGTGAGAACGGCAGTTTTAAGAAGTAGTTGCCAGGGGAAAGGTCGGGCATCTTTGTCTGGCTCAAAGTTGGTATCAGAACTATCCTGAACTTCTTCACCTGGCAGGTTGAGCAAAGCGTGGTAGGCAGCTTCGGCACTGCTGAACGGCTCACCCGATAGGCCGATTAGCCGCTGAATGAAGTAGGTTAGGGGTTGATCTGAAATAGTGGCCCACCGCTGCTGATTGGTGTTTTGCTCCTTTGCAATACTGCCATCATCCCTGCCCAGGAGGAGCTGAACGGCCACGTTTCCCAGATCTTGCAAGTCCTGAGTGACGGAAGGGGGGACGATCGCCCGCTCTGAGGTCCGAAATAGATCTTCCCACAGCGCCAGGTCGGTTACATAGATCCAAAACTTAGGCTGAAGCGGGGTTTCATCTCCTTGGGACAACGACGCCTGATCGGCAATCAGCAGGCTATCCAGGCTTAGATTACCGTGGGCAATGCCGCGCTGCCAGCGACCTACCCACCGTTGGCTGTGGAGAAACATCAGGGTTTGCAGGACCTGTAGGAGAACCTGGCGGACTTGCGGCGGTGCCATTGGGCCAAAGTGGGTGAGATATTCCCGCAAGGTCAGGCTGTGGGGAATGGCTTTGGTGATCCAGTAGAAGCGGTTGGTTTGGGGCGGGGCGATCGCTTCCAAAGGCGTCACCAGCCGAAAGTCTCGACCGCCTGTTGCCTGAAACCTGAGGTGGTTGAGTTGCTCAAAGGCTTCCCGTCGCTCCGTCATCTCCCGCTGATTCAGGCTTTGCTCTGGCAGGGTGTATTCCCGTATCCAGACGGCTTGATGGCTGGAAATATGCTGGCCTTCATACCACTGTTTGCCTGGGTCAAGCATTGCCGTGCGACGATATCGTCCCCGCCGCCCTTGAATTTTGTCGCCATCATCAACGATGCGGGAGGCGGGTTTCACCAAAGTTCCAGGTGGTGCCTGTACCCGCGTCAAGGTCGCTACAGACGTTGGGGCAGGAGTCTCCGGAGAACGAGCCTCGCGAGCATCCAAAGGGCGATCCAGGAGGTCATGACCCAGTTGTTCTCCCCGATGACGCATGTAGTAAAGGGGATTGCGGGCGATCGCCAGCCCATATCTCGCCCTGGTTGCAATGGAATAGATCACGTCGCGAATCGTGGTTGCCATAGCCGTCTCCCATCGGTCTAATTGGTTGCGCCCTGAAATTGCTCCAGCTCATTGACTTGGCGATAGAACTGATGCAAGTAATTCAAATCGCAGGCAAACAGGTTTTCAATAACCATCGGCGTCACCTCCTCCAGTGCGCCCAGGTGGGTGATTACTCGTGATAAAATCAGCACCGTTGCGTAGGCGGGATTGGCCTTGACGCGGGGGTCACGCATGGGAATGATTTCATCCACAGCCTGGGCCAGGCGCATCACACCTTTGCGGTGCAGATTTCCCTGGGCATCGGGATAGCCTTTGGGGAGGATAAACTCAAATTCTGTGGGAAACATAGGTGGCTATTTCTTGCGAATAAAGGACTCAACGACCATTTCCAACTCCTCAATTTCCATCTCAGTACTTTGGGCGCTCAAATCGGCGGCGGTGTAGCGGGTCGGCCAGGCTCCTCGAAACTCGAATCGGGCACGCACCTGGCCCGCCTGGTCGTAGATGTTCACCGCCCCATCCCGGAGCTGCTTGGCCCAGTTGCCGGTTTCAATGGCCTCAAACCAGTTCCATAGGGTCATGGAATGGGTCATGCCCCGCCGCAGAATGATGTTCTCGGTTTTGGCGCTGCCGGGGATTTTGGTATCCACCACCCGGCCCGACTTGGCCCGCCCCCACTGTTGGGGAGTGACTTCACAGATGGCGATCGCCTCCTGCGATCGCTTAAACCCCTGGCATTCCAAAAAAGTTGCGTCAACGGCCTCATTGCCACCATCCAGCTTCAGCTCCAGGTAAAAGCGATTGGCCGTTAGCAGTTCAGCAAATTCCACCATGTTAGTCACTCCACAGTCAGCTACATCATGCGGCGGATGCCTTCATGCACCAGCTCCAGCGTTTCGTTGGCCATGTTGCTGTCCCCCGCCGAAAAGCTTGGCCCTTCATACTTGGCGGGATAGGCGCGCATAATTTCCCAGCGGGCCTGCATATTGCCCGACTGGTCATAGGCACTGACGGAAGCCGCTTTGCGGTTACTGTTCCAGCTTGAGGCTCCCCCATCATTGGTATTACAGTCGCGATACCAGATGTAGAGATCCTTGTCCGTGGTGGCTACCACTTTGACCGTGACATTAGTGAACTTTTCAGTGGTGGGCGTCGCCTGCCGGATCTTGACACCCCCCTTACCCGAACCATGCACCCCCCCTTCACCGGCAACGGGGGATTCTACCGTCAATCCCGACACTTCCAGGATGAGCTTTTCAGCAATACCATCCGCCTCAAAATAGAATTTGCAACTGGTTAGAAACTCAGCCACAGCCATACTCCTTATATGTGCAAAAAGTAGTTAGTAAAAATCGCTATCCGTAGCCTGGTTGACTGACAAAACTTACGAACCGCTGCCCGGAAGCCCTCACCCTAGCCCTCTCCCGAAGGGAGAGGGAACAAGAGCATTGGTTCGGCTCCCCTCGCCCAGAGGGAGAGGGGTTGGGGGTGAGGGCCAAAAACTTTTGTCAGTCAATCAGATCCGTAGCTATCCGTAGGGTGGGCAATGCCCACCTGACACAGCCCGCACTATTGATTCGGTGCCCACTGGCTAATTCGGAAAACCACAAACTCCGCAGGGCGCACGGGAGCCACCCCAACTTCCACGTAAAGCCGTCCCAGCATCATCGTTTCCGGCGTATTCAGCTCACCGTCACATTTGACATAGAACGCTTCAGCAGGCGTGCTACCAAACAGTGCCCCCTCCCGCCAGATTCGCTCCAGAAAATTAGTGACCGTGCGAGTGACCCGCGCCCAAAGGTCTTCGTCATTAGGTTCAAACACCGCCCACTGGGTTCCCAGTTCGATAGACTTTTCCACGTAGCTCATCAGCCGCCGCACGCTGACATACCGCCAGGGAATATTATCCGGCTCCACCAAAGTCCTTGCACCCCAGACTCGAATGCCGCGATTGGGGAAGCGGCGGATACAGTTGATGCCCAGGGGATTGAGCAGCTCTTGCTCCCGGAAATTCACGTCGTAGGCGATGTCGATGACACCACGGGGTTGGACGTTGGCAGGTGCTTTGTGAACGCCTCGGGTTTCATCGGTGTGGCACCAAATGCCCATCATGTGACCGCAGGGGGGGACGAGGATGGGCTTGCCCTGGTCGCGGGGATTGGCCACTTTGACCCAGGGATAGTAGATGGCCGCCATATCCGACCGACGGCTAAACTCGTCCAGCCAATCCATTGCGTGCTGGGGCTTCTGCTGCTCTGCGGGGATAGGGGTGATGCCCTGATCAAGCCGCACCGGAGGCAGATCCAGCACGGCCATGCGGTACTTGGGACTGGGGGCAGCATTCTCGCAGCCGGTGATCATCAGCTCCATAATGGCATGAACCTTGTCCAGGTCTATCAAGCCTTTCTCGTAAGCCAGCATCAGGTCTGGGCAAGCGATCATGGAAACTTCATCGATTTCAAAGAGTCCGCGGATACCGGTGCGATCGCTCCTCCGGCCATAAATTGCGCGATCGAGGTGCTCCGGCGGCAGGTACTCTATGCTGGATTCATAGAGACCACTGACTGGCTTGCGCCAGAGGGGAGAACCCTGGTGGGCCAGAATCCGCACGTTGATAAAAGAAGAGGATTGCAGTGCCGTGCCAACAAATCGCCCCATTTCGGGTGCAACCTGGGAATCCATCGACAAACGGCGATAAGGCCCTTCCAGGACGTTATCGCCCCTGGTGACAATGAGCATGAAGTATTCTTCTGGATCAAAGGGAGGCTCATCGCCCGGTTCCCCCCTGGACTGATCAAAGGTCAGGGGCACATCGGGTTTGATGATCACGCTAACCCTTTCCAGATCAGCCCGTTCTGGCTTGAGAGAAACACCGAGGGCGGGGTGGCCGCTGGCCATGGGAATGATGGTTTCATGGGTGAGGGCCGTTATGCCATTGGTAGAAACGACCACCTCATTTGGTTCCATTTGCTCATCCAGGTGGTTGGGGAGCTGGGTGCCCACGCTGACTACCCAACAGCGGCCACCCCCATTTTCAAACCAGCCTCTCACCGCAAAGGGCAGATAGGCATTGAAGTCCGTAAAGCCGTTGGAACCGGGTTTGGCAAAGTACTCAAGGTATTGATTCCAGGTGGTCACCAACATGGGCTGGAACCGTTGTGCACCGCCTCGGATGTCTTCGCTAAAGCCAACAAATCCGCCGACGCTCATGGAGATGCCCTCAATGGGGCGACTTCCCCGATCGACCTCTTCAACATAGACACCCGGAGCAAAGTAGTCCAAGCGAGCCATAGAGATGTCTCCAGTGACTAAAGTATTTTAGTAGGCTGCAAAATTTGGCGATCGCATCAACAGAATAACCCGCTGTGCAATTCGCGATGTCATAGGTATAGCGCGATTCCCAGGAGGCGGAAGTCAGAAAAGGTCAGATCCTAAAGTCAGATGAACGGATGATTGCTTTCTGTCCAAACACCTGACCAATTTAAGGAAAAAGGGCTGGAATATTACCTCAAGACTTTGCCATACTTTGCCAGTGGCTATCACCACGTTTCACGCCATGTCACGTACAGGGTTCATATCCAGATCCAGCAACGCCCTGCAAGTTAGGCTCGTTTAACTACTTAAAACCTACCATGAGCAACCATCTATCCATCGCCACCGTCACCGCTGCCCTGCAAAAGATTATCCAGGAAAGCATTCAAACCGATGTGCCAGGGGCACGGGTGACCACCGTGCGGCCCGACAACTCCGGCAGCAACGTCCTGGAGGTGGGGGTCAACGTTTTTCTCTATCAGGTCACCCCCAATCCGGCCTGGCGCAACGCAGATTTGCACACCCGCCGCCCCAAAGGGGAACTGGTCAAACATGGCCAGGCTGGGCTGGATCTCCACTACTTGATGACCTTCTACGGCAACGAACAGGAACTGGAACCCCAGCGGCTTTTGGGCAGCACCGTTCGCGCCCTGGTGGATCAGCCCACCCTGACGCCCGAAACGATTCGGGCCACCTTGATCAGCCCCAACCTGTCCTACCTGGCCAATTCCACCCTGGATGATCAGGTGCAGTCGGTGAAGTTTATTCCCAGCTCCATTACCACGGAGGATCTATCCCGCATCTGGTCGATCTTCTTTCAAACCCCCTATTCCCTTTCCCTGGCCTATCAGGGCACGGCGGTGTTAATTCAAGGCGAAAAGCCTGGGCGATCGCCCCTACCTGTGCGGCGACGGCAGTTCTACGTGACGCCCAACCGTCCCATTGTGGATCAGGTGAAGCTCCAGGGCAGTCCCTACCAGCCGATTACCAGAGAAAGCACGCTCATCATTCAGGGGAAACAGCTACAGGGAATGGTGACCAAAGTACAGATTGGGGAGGCGATGGTCACTCCTCACGCCGTGACTGATACCCAAATTATTCTGGATCTATCCTCGCTGCCTCCAACAGAAGCCACCAGCCTTCGTGCGGGCATTCAAACCCTTCAAGTGGTGCATCTGTGTGGCGATCGCGTCCAGCGGCAGTGGGTGTCTTCCTCCAACGCCGTTCCCTTTGTGCTGTGTCCCACCGTTTTGGTGGAAACCGTTGACGTAGCCAATCTCCAGCAAGAAGACAATGGCTCCTACTCAGCAGACGTCACGGTTCCCGTTGATTGCCAGGTGACGCCAGAACAGCGGGTGTTTCTGCTGCTCAATCGCCTTGCCAGCCGGACGCCGATTAGCTATACCTTTGCCGCCACCCGTCGCGAGGGGGAGATTTCTTCACTGACTTTTCCGGTGCGGGCGATCGCCCCTGGCGAGTACCTGGTGCGGGCACAGATTGATGGTGCCGAAAGTCCGCTCAACGTCGATATTGAAGACCAATATTCCGGCCCCAAACTGACGATTTCAGGATGAAACACCATGAAAACAAATACGACTCCCAACTGGGAAACGGCCAACCTGCATGTGCTGATGGTGGCTCTAGATGGTGTCCGTCGAGCACTCCAGCGGCAGGTGGCCCACGTACAGAACCGACCTATCGTTGAAGCAACGGAGGAAGTGCCCAGACCCTTATCTTCAGACCTGATGCCTCCCGCTGCCCTGGATCAGCTTTGCACCCAGTTCAAACTCTCCCCTTTTGAGCGCGATATTCTGGTGCTGTGTGCAGGCATGGAGCTGGATGCCAGCTTTCCCCTGCTGTGCGCCGAAGCCCAGGGAGACTTGCAGCGCCCCTATCCCACCTTTTCCCTGGCCCTGGCTACCTTTACTGCCAAACACTGGAATGCGATCGCCCCCCACAAACCTTTGCGCCACTGGCGGCTGATTGAGGTCGGCCCCGGAGCGGCTTTGACCCTGAGTCCATTGCGCATTGACGAGCGGGTGCTGCACTATCTGCTGGGGGAACAGTTTCTGGACCGGCGGCTGGTGGGCCTGGTCAGACCCATTTCAAACAAAGGTGGTGTTTCCGATCTCTTTCAGCCCTCCCATCAGGCGATCGCCGAGCAGCTCATCAACCATTTGCAACCCTCGCCAACCTCCTCGACATCAGGTATTCAGCTCTGTGGTGGCGAGGCTTTGACCAAATGGGCGATCGCCACCACCGCCTGCGCTAAACTAGGACGGCAACTATACAGAATGCCAGTACAAGTCTTGCCGACGGGTACCGAGGATTTGTTTAATTGGATGATTCTTTGGCAGCGGGAAGCCCTATTATCCCAAAATGTTTTGCTGCTGGATGCTGATGAAATAGGTGGAGTGGATGGGGCAAAGCAAGGGGCGATCGCCCAACTACTGGATCAGATGACGGTGCCGTGGATTCTCTCGGTGCGGGAGCGATCGCCCCTCCCCCACTGCCCGATGTTGACTTTGACGGTGCCTGACCTGTCCGTGGCTGAGCAGCGGCAAATCTGGCAGGAAATGCTGGGGGATGCCCGGTCGGCTTTGAATGGCCAGGTGGATCAGTTAGTCTCGCAATTCAACCTGAGCCTGTCCGCCATTCAGTCCGCGTGTTTGAATGCCCAAAGCCAGCTCAATGGCCATGCGGAAGACCCTGGGAGACTCCATCAAGCTCTTTGGGATGCCTGCCGTCACCAGGCCCGTCCGCGGCTGGAGGATCTGGCCCAGCCAATTGCCGCCACGTCCACCTGGGACGACCTGGTGCTGCCCGATGCCCAGAAGCAAATCCTCCATGAAATAGAGGCCCATGTGCGGCAGCGGGCTAAGGTTTATGACCGATGGGGCTTTGCGAGCAAAGGTTCCAGGGGCTTGGGGATTAGCGCCCTGTTTGTTGGCGCGAGCGGTACCGGGAAGACGATGGCGGCGGAGGTGCTGGCAACGGCACTGAAGCTAGATTTGTACCGCATTGACCTGAGTGCGGTGATCAGCAAGTACATCGGCGAAACAGAAAAGAATCTGCGCCGGATCTTTGATGCGGCGGAAGCGGGGGGCGCTATCCTCCTATTTGACGAGGCAGATGCTATCTTTGGCAAGCGATCGGAGGTCAAGGATAGCCACGATCGCCACGCCAATATCGAGGTGAGTTACTTGCTCCAGCGGATGGAAGCCTATCAAGGTCTGGCGATTCTGACCACTAACCTCAAAGATGCCCTCGATCAAGCCTTCATGCGCCGCATCCGCTTTGTGGTGCGCTTTCCGTTTCCCGATGGGCCGCAGCGACGGGAAATCTGGCAGCGCATCTTTCCCAAAGATATGCCCAGGACGTTTGATGGAACCGAGGACATCAAAAAGCTGGCCCGGCTCAATATCGCAGGGGGAAATATCCGCAGCATTGCTCTAAATGCCGCATTCCTGGCAGCTCAGGCGGAGGAATCGGTGGATATGAAACACCTGTTAGCCGCCACCCGCAGCGAGTACGTGAAGCTGGAGCGCACCTTGACCGAGGCAGAAATCAAAGGCTGGATCGAAGAACCGCATTATTCACATTTCAGCCATTAAACAAGCGCCATCAAGGCCCAGGTTTCCTTGGAGTCCATCCCAAAAACGGCCCTAGAAAAAATGTGCGCGATCGCTCCCACTACGGAGATGCCGCTTCCATGGCTTTGATCAAACTCACCAGCTGACTGATATCGATGTGAACTTCGGAGTGGGGGTAGTGATCCAGCACTTCTAGTACCGATAGGCGAGCGTCATCCTGGGCAGCCATTACCAGGGCCGACCGCAAAGCCTGGACATTAGCTTGCTGGGAGGGGGTGTGAATGACCTGCCCCACATAGGCAAGGAGTTGTTCCCCCATGGCCGAGTTGAGCAAGTGGTCGGCAATGCCCAGGTTGACGGTAACTTCCTGGGTCAGCAGGGCGTGGAGGGCGTCAGGCTCCAGGTTGGCGATCGCCAGATACAACTGCCAGCCATCGGGTACGTCGCCAGTGGCCACAAAGTCGTGGAGGTCGGCTACGGCAAAGGAAGGCTGAATCAGCCCGTGATGGAAGATAACCTGCTCGGCTCCCCGGCCCCCAACCTGCGGCTCTATCAGCGCCTGGGGCTGACTGGCGGTGGGCAGGGCGGCTACCACGGTGGCGGGTTCAACAAAGGCAGGCAGGGGGGCACGCCAGGGAAGGCGAATGCGTCCCACCGCCAGCAGTTCCCGCACGGTGCCGCCGTCGGACCACTGCCCCACCCGCAGATGTTCGCCCTGGTAGCCAAACCCCACGGTCATCCGGGGGGTGGCCAGGCGGCCCAGGCTGGGGTTTTGCAGGGTCAGGTTTCCGGCCAGTTGCGGATCGGGCCAGTCGCCCTGCCAGGTGGCCTGGAGGTGGAGCTTGCCGCCCACGTCGGAGAGGGCCATCATCTGGCCCAGCAGGGCGAGGGGAATGTCGGTCACCCGCAGAGCACCCGTTCGTGCGGCGCTATCCAGAGCGAGGGTGAGGGCGGCATCGGGCGATCGCCACCCCTTCCCCGGCCCTTCGTAAACCGCCCCCGCCAGCCGCAGCAGGGGCACGCTCAGGTGAGTGCCGTCAAACTGCCCACTGGCCAGCTCTACCCGGTCGATGCCGTAGCCTCCCCAGCGCCAATCCTGCCCCTGCAGGTCGAAGGTGGTGAGCGCATGGGGGGAGGCGGTCTGGGGCGATCGCTGAATAGTGCCCGTTAGCTCACCCCGCACAGACTGGGAGAGGGGAACCCAGGGTAGCTCCACATCTTCGGGTGCTGGGTTGGGGGAAACAAACGCCTGAACCGGGACGGGGGTGGGGCCATCGGCGGGCAGCCACTGCAGGGCCGTCAGCACGTCCTGAAGCTGGGCACGGGGGATGTCTACCTGGCCAGAGGCGTCTTCCCAGCGGTGGAGGGGGACGGCCCCGGTCAGGTGCAGGTGACTTTCGCCAAACCGCACCGCCCCCCGCTGGAGCTGGATTTGACCGTCGCCATACCGGATATCAGCCACCAGGCGATCGCCCTGGTGCCGCTCTGCCAGAGTTGGATGCAGCAAACCCAGGCGGGGTTGGTCAATGGCGATCGCTGCCTGGACGCGGGGATTATCTGCCGCCGCCAGGTCTGCCGTCAGGCGGGCGGATAGAACGCCGCCCCAGTGGCCGGGGGTCAGGGCAGCCGTAAGCCGCGAATCCAGCGACTGGGCAATGAGCGCCAGGGGCAGGTGGGCCACGGTGGCGGTGAGCTGCGTTCCCGACAGGGTGCCCTCCAGACGGGCGCGATCGCGCTGCAGGTCAAACTTGACGTGGTCGGGGGTGGCGATCGCCAGGTCGATTTGATCTCGTTCCCCTGCCAGTTTCAGCGCCAGCCCCCGGTCGGGGTGGAGGTGGAGGGAACCGCTCAGGTCGGGATCAAAGGCGATCGCTCCATTCACGGCCAAGTCCTGTACCTGGAGATCGCCGTCCACCTGGGGGGCGTCGGGGGTGCCGGTGAGGCGGGCCGTGATTTGGGTGCGTCCGGTCAAAGACAGGGCAGCGGGCAGGTCGAGGGGCAGGGCAGCCAGGTCGTAGTCGGGCACCTGCAGGGTGAGATCCACAGCAGAGATGGGGGACGCTGCCGCCCAATCGGGGGCAATCCAGCCCGTGGCGGACAGTCCGGCACTGTTGGCGCGGTTGATCTGGAGGCGATCGCCATCCCACGCCACCGAGGCCGCAATCGGGTGGGGCCAATCGGCGGACAGGTGGGTGAGCCGAACGTCTCCCGCCGCCTGAACTCCGGCTGGGGTGAGCTGATCTAAGCGACCCGACAGGGTCAATTGTCCCTGGGCGGTGCCCGTCAGGGCTGGGTCAAACTGCTGCAGAGGCAGGGGCGAGGTCTGCAGGGTGGCGGTCCAGTCGCCATCCCGTATGGTGCCGTCCACCTTAACCTGTCCGTCTGCCCATTGGACGGTGGTCTCTTGCAGGCGCAGACCGTCCTTGCCGACCTGGATCTGGCCCTGGGCCGGGTAGGTGCCCCCCACCAACTGCCACTGGCCAGCGGCGGTAAGGCCCGCCTCGGTGACCACCAGGCGGCCATCGGCCTGGACGGTGCCCAGGGGTTCTGAAATGGGGATCTGGTAGGTTTGGGCGATCGCATCCGCCGAGATCTGCCGCACCGCCAGCCGAATCACCGCGTCATCCACATCCCCTAGCTGAATTTCGGCACCGCCCGCGATGCTGCCCCCCGACGCCAGGGCAAACTCTGTATCAAACAGCTTTAGCTCATCGGTGCGCTTGTTGAGGGTGAACTCGGTGCGCACCGACCCCAGGGCTACCTGGTCAATCTGCACAGGGCGAGCGTCGTAGACCGTCCCGGCAAACACCACTTCGTCAAACGGCCCCGTTACCGTAAGGTTGTCAGTGCCCAACGCCCCTTCAGCGGGGACGGGCAGGGAGAGGTCAAATGTCTCCATGAAGTCGGGGACGCTCACCGCCCTGACCCTGGCCTGCAAATCCAGGCCCTCTTTCAGGTGAATAGTGCCCCCCACGGTGAAGGGAATCTGGCCATATAGCGTCTGTCCTCGGCGGATGTGAATGGTCTGCCCCGCAAAGCGAAACTGCCCTGCCGTGTGGGTAAAAGGATTCGGTTCTCCTTTGATCCAGGCGGAACCATTCTCCAATCTGGCCCGCCCCTCCAGGGCAATGGGCTGGTCAGGCTCGTGGAGGATGCGAATGTGCCCATTGACGCGCCCCGACTCCATCTGTACCGCTGGGGGCAGGAGGGGAGAGAGGGGGGCGATCGCCACGGATTTGATGCGAATCCAGGCGTCGATCGCCCCCGTGTCCAAAAGCTTGCCAATTACCCGAAACCTGCCTTGCTGCTCGGTTTTGCCCTGCACCTGAAACTGGAGCGGCTGGGTTGGGTCATTTAAACGCAGGACGGCGGATAGGTCATGGAGCGTCACCGATCGGGCCGCGCCACGGGGCTGCATTTCGACGGTGGCGTTGCGCAGGCGAATCTGGCTGATGTCTACCCCATCTCCAGAGGAAGGGGACAGTTTGGTTTCCAGCCAGTCTCCCGCCGCATTTTGATCGAGGTAAAGAGTAGGCTGCTCCAGGGTGACCACCAGGCCAATAGCCCCGTCCATCACATCCAGCGGCGAAAACCCCACGGTGACTGCCGTCACCTCAATGGCGTCGGCATCGGTAGCCGTCGCTGGAATTGCGGAGGCCCCCAGCCGAATTCCGGTGGGACGGATGGCCGTGACCTCCCCCAACAGCACAGGGCGATCGAGGGTTCGGCTGAGGTCATGGGCAACGGTGGGAGCCAGGTGATGCTCCACATATCTCATGCCGCACAGCGCCCCGAAGCCACCCACAACGGTGGTGATACTCCCCACCCAAACCCCAGCGTGGAGCGCCCACCGCCACCATGGGCGACCTGTCCACGGTTCTAAAGTGGATTGTTTTGCTTGCCCCTGAGCGATCGCTGAAGTTTTCATAGCGGTTGGTTGGTTAGGTCTGCTCGATGGAGATGCACCAGTTTTCGTAATCCTAGCCGGGTCTCAAGCCGAATTTCCGAAGCCAGGAAGCGACATGGCGACAATGTCCAGTTCGCCCAGTTTTGCGGCAAACTGCAACAACAGCTTCAAACGCGGTAAAGGCACCCGTTGATTGGTCGATCGCCTCGATCGTGACAGCCCCACCGGTTTGCAAAATTACCCTCCCAGGGACATGGGGTGCGCTAATTGTATCTCGCAATCGGGGCGATCGCCCTTGAGAAATAAGAGTTATATGGCTTTGGTGGCTGGGCGGCAGTAGCCCTCGGAGCTGTTTCATGGTGATTGATTTAACCAAAAGCTGTTGTCAATTTCATCCGCCCCAGGGGCAAACCTCCTCTATCGGAATAAGGATATCTTAAGGAAAATTTAAGTTTTTCTGGGTTAGTCAAACTTAAAGATTTTCGGAAATGATTTTATCTGATGTCAGCGGATAAATGGTCTTTTTTTCTGGCTACCGATTTGAGGTGGGAAGCTTTTTTAGGTCAGGAGTCAGGAGTCAGGAGTCAGGAGTCAGGAGCCGCCAAGCAATCAGCCCTCCTCAGCCCGTACCTCGTGTTCAACGAGCAGTCCGGCTAACCAGGCCCGGTTCTCTGTCACCAGAGGGAATTTAATTTGGGACTCTAACGTGCCCTGCTGGATCATGCGCTGGCGCAGGGCGGCAAAGCTGCCTGGGGCCAAAATTCGCAGGCGGGGGGCAGGCACCTGGTGATCAGCCCGCTTGGCGGCGTAGGAGGCATTCACCTCCTGGAGCACCGCATCAAACCGCTGGCGGAATGCCTCCGGCTGCGTGAGGTGGGACCCAGCGGCCAGCTCAATGTTGACCAGGTAAGGGGCAGGAATGACATCCTCCGCCAGGGTAATGCAGAACTGTTCGAGCTGGAGGTTAAATTCCTGCTGGAGGCGCTGCAGGGTTTGCACCACATGAAACTCGGTCGTTTTTTCGGTGGTAGACGAGATGATGCCCCCCCGCCGGTGGCGAAAGGTGAAGCGGGGCGTATTGCCAGTAAAGCCCTCTACCTCCACCACATCTCCCACGTCGTAGCGGTAGAAGCCACTGTAGTTGGTCACCACAATGCGATAGCGATCGCCCGGAGTGACTTCCCAGGGCAGCACCGTTTCAGGATTCGTCACCTCCCACTGATTTTCAGGAATAAACTCATAAAAGCCGCTGTTGAGGGCCAGCAGCACGCTGTCGGTATTGAAGTCGCGATGGATGCCGTAGGTGGCCTCCGCTGACGAATAGATGCCGCCAAATACGGGCGTGTCTCCGAAGTACTCAGAAAATCGCTTGAAGTAAAAGTCGGAGGTGCCGCCCCGAGCTGTCACCATGAAGGATAATCCCGGCCATGCCAGGATGGGGGTCAGCCGTCCCTCGCGCTTGAAGATGGTGCGAAGCTGCTGTGCCCGCTGCGGCTGGGCAGCCCACTGCCGCTCTAGCTTCAGCCGCTGCTCTGGCTTGAGGACCAGCCACGGGGCGATCGCCCCCGTTGCCAGATCATCAATCAACGAGTCGGCGTACTTTTCCAGGTAGCTGGCAAGCTGCAGGGCCAGCACGGGGAAGGTGGCGCTGATTACCCGCAGGTGAGGCTGCCCCAGGGCAAACAGCAGGCAAAGGTAGTGGCGTGAAGGGCTGTCGGCCACCTGAAGTACCTCAAACGGGTAGGCAAACACCTGGCGGTAGAGGAAGTTGCTCAACCGCAGGTCGCTGGTGCTGACGGGGCCGTAGGCAATGCCGCCGGAGGTCTTGCCCATGGAGCTGGCGGAGCTGTTGAACAGCATTTTGCCCAGGGGGCGACCTTCCCGCCGGGCCGCATCAAACAGAAAGCCCATGGCGGCCCGGTTGGCCCTGGCGATCGCCCGACGCGATCGCCGGGTTACGGGAATCAGCTTTTTCGGGCCGGTAGAGCCGCTGGTCAGGTTCATAAAGATCAGCGGGTCGGCGACGAGCACATTGGCTTCCCCATGGGCCATGCGCTCAATGGCGGGCAGAAAGTCCTGGTAGGAGGCGATGGGCACCCGCTCGCGAAACTGATCAGGGGTGTGGATGTCTCCAAGCTGATAGGTCTGGCCAAATTCTGTGTGCTGGTGGGCGGTGAGCAGCGATCGCAAAAACGCCGTCTGCACCCGATCGGCCTGGGAGAGTTGCTGCAGAAAATTTGCTTTGGCGCGATGGGCGATCGCCTCCATCAAGGAAAACACTAGATTTGCCATTCACCGCCTCCCTATCATCACGGAAATTACCACGGATTTAACACAGGTTCTGTAAAGTATGCGAGTATAGCCAAAATTCTCACATTTTTCGCCTGAGCCAACTATTTCACCGGCTGACCCCAGCCCTGGCGCACCATGATTTACCTCCTGAACAACCTGGATGATGCCCTGGCTTACCTGGTGGAGCACCTGCAGATGACGGGCCTCACCCTGGCGATCGCCATTCTCATGGCCGTGCCCATCTCCCTGCTGGTGTGGCGGTATCGCTGGCTCTCCGTGCCGGTTCTAGGGACGCTGGGCGTGATTTACACCATTCCCAGTCTGGCGCTGATTATTTTGCTGGTGCCCCTGTTTGGCCTCAATGCGGCCTCGGTGGTGGTGGCTATGGTGCTCTATGTCCAGGTGATCCTGGTGCGCAACCTCACGGTGGGGCTGCAGGCCATCGACCCGGCCATTCTAGAAGCCGCCACGGGCATGGGCATGAGTGCCTGGCAGCGGTGGTGGTGGGTGCAGGTGCCGCTGGTGCTGCCCGTCTTTCTGGCGGGGGTGCGGCTGTCTGCCATTGTGGCGATCGCCATTGCCACCATTGGCGCAAAGTTTGGCGCAGGGGGGCTGGGTACCCTGCTGTTTGAAGGCATTGCCCAGGCCGGGCGCTATGACAAAATCTGGGCCGGGGCGATCGCCGTTGCCCTGCTGGCCTTTGCTGCCAATGGGCTGTTTCTATTTCTGGAAAGATGGGCCAGCCCCCATGCGCGGCTATCGACTCAGCGGGCGCGATCGCCCCTCACCTGACGGTTGCGGCAGATAATCGCTAAAGATCGCCCACGGCCTGTGCTACCTGCCCCAACACCCGCAAGCCCACCAGAGAACCGCGTATCAGCCGCAGGGCTGCCAGAGGATCACGCCCCAGCGATCGCGCCAGGGGCCAGGGCCGCAGCCTACCGTCTGCACCAATGGCTGCCCCCACGTCGGGAATGTCGCCGCCACAATCGTCGCTGATGACTCGAACAACCGCGCCCGGAATCCCCCGTTTCTCCAGGGCTGCCAGCACCGTCCAGCCCTCCATGTCCACGACGCTGGCCTGGTGACTCTGGCCCAGGTGTCGCTTCTCCGCCGCCGACCAGATGACGCGATCGCTCGTCAGCCCCCGCCCCTGCTCAACCCGCCGTCTGGGCAATCTATTCTGGAGGTGAGATTGGAGGAGAAGGCTCAAGGGGCGATCGCATTTCAGCTCATCACCCGTTCCTAGCCGAACGCAGGTGTGATAAATCAGCACATCCCCCACGCCATAGTCTGGCGACAGACTCCCCCCCAAACCCATCAGCACTACCCGCTCCCCTGCCGCAAGTTCGGCTACGGCTGCCGTAACGGCATCCTGCAGGCACTGGCCGACCCGTGCCGCACCTGGCTCGCTTCCCCGCCCTCCCATGGGCAGGGCCATCACTCGCTCTGCTGCCAATGCCCCCAACTGCCGCCGGACAACACCAGCCTCCACTCCCATAGGCACCCAAATCCTGAGTTTCTCCAAGCGCTCACCCCTGTTGACATCCTCTCCCAGCAACCCTAACGGGTATACAGGGAGATTCCCTGGGTCACCCCAAAGATTTCCTGCTTCTCAACCTCTTGACTAGACCTGAACTCAGATGACTTCAAGTCCCCGCCAGACCGATTCCACAGGCGTTTTGTTTTACGTCCACTTGGTGCCCCCAAGCAGGACGGATCTGAATGTTTGTTTTGGTCTTTAGCTCTATACAGGTTGCCAGTGTCTGAACCGTTACTCCTGGGCCGCCTACTGGATGAGCCATCCGTATGTTTTCAGCGTATTACCGCCTTATCAATCTTAACAGTTTGCTCGTTTCGGCACTATCCCCTTCTCTCGCTATCGCATTGTTCAGGGGATGCACCTCAACTCACCGCCGCTTCACCACCCCCTAACTGCTTTGCGGTATAGACGGAGCACTGCGGCGAATCCGGGTAGACAATCAATCTCAAAACGATCGTATAGCCCTACGGGCTAAGGTTTGAGTGTGGCGAAAGCGTAACGCCATATTGATTCGTATTGAATAGCTTGCCAGGCGATCGCCCATCGGACAACTTCCGAAATTTCCCTGATGCGGCTGATAGCAGTTTGAACAAGTTGGGTATGTTAAGGGTTGCGGCGTTTGTCCGTCGCGTCGGGAGGAAGATTTCAGCTCTCAGTGGGGCTGGATCGGCCTGTGTCATGCTGACTAGGGGGAAGGCCAGATTCTAACAATGGGTGAGGAGGAAGTTTATGGGCGATCGCACATTTTGGGTATTTTTTCCCACTGTTCTACCAGCGGTGGGAAGCTGGCTGGCGTACCCGGCAACCGCTGCCGCTGTGGTTCCAGAAACGGAGGTTTTGCCCCCGGTCACGCTTTCCACGCCAGCGCTGGAGTTTTCGCAACAGCCCGACCCCAACGACGATCGCTTTCTCCAACCCGCCCCCGAACCGCTGCCGCCCGAGGATAGCGAGGATGCCCCAATTCTACCCGAAGACCTCCTGGAGCCAGGCTTAACCGATCCGGATGAGCCAGCCGACGCAGTTGATGAAGCCGTAAGCTTTCCCGTCCAGACTATCCAGGTTGAGGGGAGCACGGTTTTTGATGCGGCAGATTTTGCCCCCATCGTCGCTCCTTTAGAAGGACGAACCGTTACCCTGGAAGAGCTGCAGCGGGCAGCGGACGAGATTACCCAGCTTTACTTAAATGAAGGTTACCTCACTTCCCGTGCCGTGGTGGTAGATCAGGTCATTGAAGACGGCATTGTCCGCATTCAAATCGTTGAGGGGCGCGTTGGTGAAATTCAAATTGAAGGTCTGCGTCGGCTGAACCAGGGGTATGTGCGCGATCGCATCCAACTGGGCACCATCGCCCCCCTGCGCACCGATCGCCTGGAAGATCAGCTCCGCCTGCTGCGGGCCGATCCGCTCATTGAAAATGTCGAGGCCAGCCTGCGGGCCGGGGATGAATTGGGAGAAAGTATTGTGGTGGTGCGGGTGGTAGAGGCCAGCTCTATCCTGTTTAACGCTCAGGTAGACAACTACTCGCCCCCCAGCGTCGGCTCCGAGCGCATTGGTTTCGACCTGGGCACCCGCAACCTCACGGGCATTGGCGATACCCTGGCCGTCTCCTACGATCGCACCACCCGTGGTGGCTCTCAGGTGTTTGATACGCTTTACCGCGCCCCCATTAATCCTATGGACGGCACTATCCAGGCCCGCATCACCATCGACCGGAATGAAGTAGTGCAGGAGCCGTTTGACGAGTTTGACATTGAGGGGGAAACGGAGCGCTACGAAATCAGCTACCGCCAGCCGCTGATCCGCTCGCCACGGGAGGAACTGGCTTTCTCCCTGGGGTTTGCCTATCGGGATGGTCAAACCCTGGCCTTTGATCGCATCCCCATTTCCCCCGGTGCCGATGCGGAGGGTATTACCCGCACCAGCGTGTTTCGCGTGGGGCAAGACTATGTGCGGCGCGATGTACAGGGAGCCTGGGCGTTGCGATCGCAATTTAGCATTGGTATAAATATCTTTGACGCCACCATCAACGACCGTGGCCCCGATGCCCGCTTCTTTAGCTGGCTGGGACAGGCCCAGCGGGTACAGCGCCTGGGCGATGATCATTTGCTAATTGCCCAGCTTGATCTCCAGCTCAGCCCCGACCCGCTGCTGTCGTCGGAGCAGTTTGTCATCGGTGGCGGCCAATCCCTGCGGGGCTTTCGCCAAAACGTGCGGGCGGGGGATAACGGCATCCGGTTCTCTCTGGAGGATCGGATCACCCTGGTACGTGACGAAGCGGGAATACCCACCTTTCAGCTAGCACCGTTTCTAGATTTGGGCGCAGTCTGGAATGATTCTGATAACGTGGATCTGCCCGATCAGACCTTTCTGGCCGGTATCGGCATGGGCATCCTTTGGGAAATGTTGCCCGACCTGGATCTGCGCCTCGACTTTGCCGTGCCCCTGATCGACCTCGACGACCGGGGGTTCAACGCCCAGGACGACGGTATCTACTTCAGCGTCCGCTACGAGCTTTAGCAAATAACCTCGCCGGGAAGTCGAGGGAGAGGTATCAACCAAGCTCTCTCAATCTCCGCTTCATCATGTTGTTGGACTACGCTTTTGTGATCAGCCTACAACTTCGCTTCCGCATGAACAACTATGGCGTTACGCTTTCGCGTTAGGACATTCAAGAGGTGTGGAACCCCCGTGTCGCGGGGTTCCACACTCAAACCTTAGCCCGTAGGGCTATACCAGTAAAGTAGATAAACAACTAGACCATCAAGCCGTAGGATGGGTTAGCGTCAGCGTAACCCATCGAAACCTTCTCCAGGGTTGGGTTTCGCGTTGCTCAACACCAACCTACTGTAGATCTTTTGACAGTTAATCAGGCCACAACCCCATCGACCCAAATGGCGATCGCCCCCACTCCCGAAGCGATCCGCACCTAATACTCCCGGAGTGCGATCGCCTCTACACAATGTCCAATGTCGCCACTCGCACACTCACTGAAGGCTTCTCCAACGGCATGGCCTGCATGGCTGATCGCCTGTATACCCATTCATAGTGAATTCAAAGGCCGACAAGGCTTTTGAACTTTAAAAGGTTCAGTCCTTTGAGATAGGATTGGCTTGCTTCAAGTAAACGAGTGCTTGATACAGCATGGCAATGACTTCAGCACGGGTTGCTGATTGATTAGGGCGTAGTTGGTTTGGCTGAATTCCAGGTGGATTAACGATCAGGCGGTTTTGAGTTGCGATCGCAACATTCCGCTGCGCCCATTTAGGGATAGGAGTTTCGTAAACCCTCAAAATCTCCTCAACCTGTGCTGTATTGGGTACCTCTTCTGATGGCACAGCAATTGCCCCAGCCAGTGAAGCAATGACCTGCAGGCGGGTAATGTTGCCCTTATAGTCAAACTGCGTTTGGGATATACCGTGCATGAGCCGTGCCCGATAGGCTTTTCCAATTGGCTCGCGCACCCAATAATCAGGATGTTTGGGATCTTGGGGAAGATCCCCAAAGGGGAGATTATCAAAGGGGAGATTATCAAATACGTTTGTAGGCCGGTTGGGGGCTGAGTCGAAGACAATTACCAGCAGGGCCGCATATTCTGCTCGGGTAATTGGCTGATTGGGTTTCAGAGTGCCGTCAGGAAATCCGGCTAGCAACCGGCGATCGCCCATTGCCTGCAAATAAGGTTCTGCCCAGTGACCTTTGATATCGTTGAAATAAGCGGGTAGGGTAGTGGCCTGCACAATGTACTCCGAGTCTACAGGCTCAGCTTGCTTCCTAGCCACCAGCCCTTGATAAATTAAGGCCGCTAACTCGGCCTGGGTGAGGATGTCGTTAGGGCGCAGCTTCGACGGCTGGGGATAGTTCACCACTAATTGTTGTTCTGTGGCTGCCGCAAGGAGCCGAAGATAAGACTGATAAGCTTTAGAGATCTGGTCGCGATCGCTATAGATATTAACGATAGCGGTGTTTTGTTCGGCATCCTGTCTGGCCAAGCCTAACCCAATGTAGACCGAAAGAATGGCCTGTATTCGTGTGATGGCCCTTGGCCGGACCTCTGGCTTCAGGTCTAGAGATCGGCGGAAGGTCTGTTCAAAAGCAGTCGCAAATTCTCCCACTGTCGCGTGTTGGGTCGCCAGTGTTTCTGCAGAGGAGGCATCAAAGGAGGTGATAAATCCCAACCTGCCAATAAAATCAGCAGCCCAATGGGATGGCGGTTGGGGTGGCGGCGGTGGTGGCGGTGGCGGTGGTGGCGGCGGCGGTGGCGGCGGAGAAGGAGCTACCACAATAAAGGGGGAATCTATTTCCTCTACCTTTTCCCCGGCTGCTTTCCTTTGCGCCACCCAACCTTGATAAACAAGCGCAGCGAGTCCGGCTCGGGTTAGCTCACTATTGGGCCTGAAGTCACGCACATCCGGGTAGGAAACCACGAGTCGATTGGCGGTAGCGGCGGCGATCGCCCCCTGATCCACCGCTGGAATCTGGTCGCGATCGCGGTAAACACTCAGGGTTTCAGCATCCCCCCCCGTTAACTGCAAGGCGGTGGTAAGTTGAGCGATCGCCCTAAGCCGGGTAATTGAGGAGCTATCAGAAGGTTCCAGAGTGATGCCCAATACCCGATGGCTTAGATCCGCATATTCCTTAAATGATGCGACCGTGTGGGGAGCTTTTTGCTTATCTGTCAGATATTGTTGAACTGCCTGATCTTGGGCTACCAGCTTTTCCAGGAAGGGCCTGCCCCAATAATCATTTGGAATGAGGAGATTCTCAGAAGCAACCGTCTGGGTTGACTGTTCGTTGAATTTGGAAAAAGTGCGATTATCTTTAGATTGAGAAAATTGAGAGTTGTTATTCTCACCCTCCGCTAGACCACTAGATTGGTTCTGTCGCGATTGCGGTGGGTTAGGCTGTATCTTCATGGGAGGTTGCCCCTCGACCCAGTTACGAGCCTCGGTGGATAAATCGCCATCGTTCAACCGCCAGTAGCTCACCAGGTCAGACCAGTCGCGATCGCGGTGGGTCAGGCGACGGTTGAGGTTGTTTTTGATCTGGCTGGGCGATCGCGCCACTTTCCACAACCGCACCTCAGTCATCTCTACCTTGCACCCTCCTGTTTCTTCGGTAAATGTGCCAAGGTGAACCTCATCTGGGAAAGAGTCGGAGGTGCTTGAAAACTGAATAATGCGCTGTAACTGCCCATCAAACTCCAGTGTCTGGAACTTTCCGTCCAACACGTTAACAGGCTGTGGACGACCATCAAAATAAAGCGTCACTTCCTTGGATGCTTTGTCCCAGGAAAAAGCGATATGGTGCCAGAGTTGATCAGTGGGAGCCGATTGGGCCATCACCACAGCGGTACGAACACTTTTCTCTTCCAAAGTCACACGAATTTTGCCGTTTGACCATGCCAAGACATACTTTGCCCGACTGTCCTGGCTCTGCCCCAGGTGGAAGAGATCGACATCACCAAATTCGTAGCGGACCCAAGCTTCGATCGTGATTCCACTGGCTTCAACTGTGATCCCACCCGCTGGTGGTAGATTAATTGTACAGAATAGAGCATCATTTCGACGTCGAAAAACTACTCCCGTCGGGGATTGTTGGTCTGGATATTGTCCAGGACGCACCCATTGTTGTGTCTGAGCCAGGCTGTAGCAAGATGAGCGAGAGGTGACAAGATTATAAATTTTCGTGCTTTCCTGAATTTCTTCATCAAAGCACCAGTAGCCGACTAACCCAGAGGGATTGTCATATAGCTTGTGGTATCGGTCAGATTGAATCTCTTGTGGAGTTCGCACATAATTCCAGATTCGTAATTCCGTCAGAGCCCCATTAAAGCTATTTCCTAAAAGATAAGGAGTAACTGGGCGAAATAGCAATTGATATTCCCAAGGTCCATAATCCTTACTGTCAACAAGGAATCCATTAATATACAGGCCAGCACTGTGAGCAACCGTATCAATGGTGAGCGCGATATGAGTGAGTTGATTCGATTGAAGTGTCCCAGGAGATGATTCGACAGTGAACCACGAATACCAATTTTCTTCCCGGGGATTAACAAGGGAGAACTCCGCCCGCACTGAACCGGAGTTAATGCTAAGGGAGAAACCACCCGTTCTGATGCTTCCCCGCAGTCTATGGTCTTTAGAAATCAGAGTGCCATTGATAGGGCTGACCCACGCCTCAATAGTCAGTTGACGCTGTTCATCCCCGGCATAGATTGGACTGCCAGCCAAATCAGTGTAGAGTTTTTCAGAAACGTAGTGGATTCTATTCGCCTGAGTAGCCCACTGATTAATCAACGAAATATCGGAAAGATTTGAAACATCCCAAATCTGTAATTCTTCACGTCCGTATTCGTCAATGACGACGAATGCCAGTTTTTTACCATCAGGGCTAAATTTAAGAGATTTTGCTGACAAGCTTCTTGGTGGAGAGAAAGTAAACCGATTCGTGGAAGTAGATAGTTCCTGCAAGTCACGCTCAGGACTTCTAAGAAGAACTCCTTGTGTACCCTCAAAATAGGCCAATATCAAACCATCAGGGCTGAGGGTTACGTCGGTTGGAGGTTGTGATAACGTTTGAGACTCTGCCAACTTGATTGGATTTTCCCATGTATCAGTTTCGCTTTTCCAAATCTGGATTTTGTCATCCTCACTCACAATTGCCAACAACCGGCTGTCAGCACTGAACGCAAGCTGGCGCACAACCTCAGTTGCCCTGGCCTTATTTCCCAGGTTGTTTGGGGATACTGTTAAAGAGTCAGGGGATTGTTTAATCGTGTCAACGTGCCAAAAACCAAGTTGTCCATTTTGGAAAAAGACCGCAAAACTTTTGCTGTCGGGTGTGAACTGGATAAACTGTGGTTGAGGTTGAGTATCTTGTTGTTGAGATTGAAAAGCCGAAAGATTAAAGATCTGTGGTGTTTTTTCCAAAGATACACCGGCTCTCTCCAGGGAATCATCCCAATGCCAAAGTCTCAGTTTATGAGTCTTTTCTTGTCCAGTCTCACTGACCGTATAAAAGGCAATGCTTTTACCGTCGGGGGACAGCGCACAATGAGAAAATTTTTCATCCGATGAAAGCTTTTTGTCCTTAGATGATGCTCTATCTGTAATGATTCCAACAGTAGAATTTTCAAAATCTTGCTTCTGAAAGCTAGTGATAATGATCTCATCGGCACCTTGCTGGCTTATCTGTTTAAGTGGGGTAATCAGGGTGTCACCCGATAGAGCTAACACGCTATTTTGTTGTGGAGAGATTGTTCCAAGATCCAATCCACGTAAACTCCAAAACCTAAAGCTATTGTTAGCATCTTCTGTGATGAGACAAACTGGATCATCTAAGCTGATTCCGCGACCGCCACTAAACTCTAATGCTGATGGCATGGGTGGATAGGCCATTTCTTCAGGAGTCATCACAAAGTCCTGAAGGAAGTTGCGGAGCTTAGGATTCAGGCTGCTTTGTTTTTGCAGGTCTTCAACGATCCGACAAATCCGTACTCCCTGAAACGATTCGGGTAGCGGTTCCTCAGCTTCCTGCTTTGCGCTGTCTTCATCGGTGGGCTTCAGAACTGCCGCATGGTGCAGAGCAACCAGTTCCCAGCGATCGTTGAAAACGGGACTCCCGGAGGAGCCATAGTCAGCAGTGCTGGAGTAGCGCAGGAAATCACGCAGTAATCCGTTGTTGGTATAGTCCAGGATTTGATTGCCGTCAGGGACAAATTCTTTGCGTCGCCCCTTGGGGTGCTGAATGAGAAAGAGACGATCGCCCTCTATCCAATCGTCTACGCTATCTCTTGGGTTATTATCATGTAAACTAGCATCAGAACTAAATGCCGTTGAATTATTTCCTACAATCAGCTTCTCAACTATCGTCTCAATTTGTTGCTCTGAATTGCTGTTTATCAGCTTCGCCAGATTTTTAACAATGCTAGAAGTTTTCAGGAAACGTCCTGACTGACTCGCTTTTTTCCCAAGTTCCAGGAGAATCGAAATAACCACTTCCGGGGTCGCCTCAGAAAATATTTGGAGACGCCCCGCATAGCTTGCGTCTTTGAGAATCTCTATAATGGAGAAAGTTTGATACGTTGCAGTCAATATTTGCAGCAGTTGAGTCAGGGTAGCTTGCTCAATACGCGATATAAATTGACTGGGGTCTTGCTCCTTTAGTACCAGCTTGAGATACTCTTGGTTTTCTACTTTGGCTAAGACTTGATTAAACAACCCTGAGTTGACGTGCTCGAGAACTTTCTGAATATACTGATGCTGTTGATTCGCCTGATTCAGCATTAATGTGAGCTGTTCCTGACTAACCTTTGCCAGAATTTGAATCAGGCTACCCTTATCGGCTTCTTCAAGCACTCTTAAGAGCGTTGGGGAATTTGTGCTATCAGGATCTACTGGCTGATTGCTTTGATTGCGATACGCTTCATCGAGTCGTTGTAACCAATTCCGAATTCTCTCTTCAACCGTTTGCTTGATTTGATCTCGATATTCTTCGTTAGCAAGTGTCTGGACAAGAAGTGTTTTATTTTCCTCTTTTCCTAAGATCTCTTTGAATAGATCCTGGTTTTCCGTCTCAGCCAGTATTTGACGAAGTAAATGTCGATGGTCTGCTTGTTCTAAATTAAGTGACTGTATAATTAGCGTAGGGTCTAACCACTTAAGTAATTCCTTCCCTACCTGGCTACTCTCACCACTTGGCTGAACTATAATAGATTTATCAAATATACTATTAAGCGTACTGTTACGATCCTCCTCACTTGCTCGATAAAACGCATGCCAAATCTCCTCGGAGAAATTTTCTCCTTCATAAGTGCTCTGACCAATTGTAATTGGCTCTACTCCAACCCATCTATCTCTATTCCATCTAGAGTTATCAGTCCGGTCAGAAAAAATACTTGCAATATGGAATCTATTTTTCTGCTTAGCAAGTATCTCTATGAGCTTGCTTTTGTTTTCTCCTGTGCTGCCTGCTGCTACAATACTCGCGTGTACTTGTTGTGGAAGTCTTGGCTTTCTTTCAGAGAAAAGTTGCGGTCTTTCATACGTCTCTGGAATAGTCCTCGCCTTTGTTAGTATCTGTACAAGTAGACTCGGATCTGTGTGTTCAAATACTTGATCAAGTCCGATTTGCTCCAGTATCTGCAAGAGGAGTTCTTGATTAATCTCTTCAATCACACTTAAAAGCTGTTCTGTGCTTGTTCCTTGCTCCAGCTTTGATTTGAGTTCATCGTTCACTTGTTGAAACAATGACTTGAGTTCTTCTTTTCCTAATATCGCTAGGAGTTGACTGAGCTGACTACGGTTTCTGTCATCACTTAGGAGCGTGAAAAATAAATCTTTATTTTCTGACGCAGAAAATACCTGGGTAAAAGGCTCTACCCTCAGTTTTCCTAATATTTCCTGGATCAAACGTCTGCGCTCTTCGCTTTCAGGTTGTGTCTCTAAAGACCTCTGGCTAATGATTTTAGTAGGTGTTTTTTGTATCAGCCTCTCAGCGAGGTTCTCTTTTGTTCTTTCGTCTGTAGGTAGATGCTTTAAATGCTGCCTGGCGATCGCCCTTAACAACGCCGCCTGATTTTCGATCGTATCTAGAGACACTCCCGGACACACATTCGTATCATTACCACTCAATTGCAACCAGCCAAACTGAAAACCGGCAG
>JAYKGU010000184.1:0-26755 GCA_035285585.1 Synechococcales cyanobacterium | reverse complement strand
CCTGGGTTCTAACTCCTAGATTCTAAATTTCTACCCATAGTACCTAAGTCCTATTCAATTCAGGGCTTCGCGGCTTCAGTGAATACCCATTAGCTCTATCGCTGGTGATTTTGAATCTCATCCGGTAACCCATTTATGTTTCGTCTCGCCAATCCCCGCCCTTCGAAGCAGGTTCAATCCAGCCTGGATACGATTTCGCTTGATGTTGACTCGGCCCTGGAGGTGCTCACCCTCCACGATGCCCGTTTAGAAACGACGGATTCGGGTAAAGCCGCCGCGCTGCTGTTTACCGAATCTCCTCTGCTGCCCGGCATCCTGCTCATGCGGCACACGGCTCTGGTGGGGATGCTATCTCGACAGCGATTTTTGGAGCACATGAGCAAGCCCTACAGCCTGGAACTGTTTCTGGAGCGTCCGCTGGAAGTGCTCTACGAGTTCATCGGCTACGAACCCCTGCGGCTGCCCCAGAGCACTCCCATTGTGGAAGCGGCACGGCGATCGCTTGAGCGCCCCACCCATCAGCTTTACGAACCCCTGGTCGTGGAGCTGTCCCCCAACACCTTCCGGCTTTTGGACATTCACCAGCTCCTGGTGGCCCAGTCCCACATTCATGAACTGACCGCTCGCCTGCTGGATGAAAAAACCCAGGCTTTTCTGGTGCAGACAGAAAAAATGGCCAGCCTGGGGCGCACCATTGCAGGCGTTTCCCACGAAATCAAAAATCCCGTCACCTGTATTCAGGGGAATCTACAATTCATCTCTACCTACAGCCAAAACCTGATTCAGCTTCTCGCCGCCTACCAGGAGGCTCTGCCAGAGAAACCCGACACCATTCAGCAGATAGAGCACCAAATTGATTTGCCGTTTCTCCTGGAAGATTTACCCAGCCTGCAAAGCAGCCTTAACCTGGCCACCAATCGCCTGGTGGAAATTGTCTCCAGTCTGCGCAACTTTTCTCGCCTTGATAAGGAAAGCAAGCAGCTTGCCGATATTCCTAAATGCATTGAAGGCACCCTGCTGATCCTGGCAAACCAGATCAAGCAGGGGATCGAAGTGGTGCGGGATTATGATGCAAACGCCCCCCAGCTTTGGTGCTATCCCGGTCAGCTCAGCCAGGTGTTTATGAACATCATTGCCAACGCGATTGATGCCCTGGAAGAAAAGCAAAGCCAAATGCAAAAGAACAGCGATTGGCGGCCCCGGCTCGTGGTCAAGACGCGGGTGGTTCCCTCCAGCGATCGCCCCACCTTTATCATTCAAATTGCTGACAACGGTAACGGTATCCCTGAAGAGCACCTGAACAAGGTGTTTGAGGCTTTCTTCACAACCAAAATCGTCGGCAAAGGCACCGGGTTGGGCCTGGCCATCAGCCACCAGGTCGTTACCCAGCGGCATGGAGGTCAGTTGAAAGTGCGATCGCGTCCTAACGAGGGCACCGAGTTTGAGATTTCGCTACCCATTGAAGCCACCGCAGATTAGATGATGGTTTTAGATTAGGGGCGAAGCATTATGTAATCCGATCACGCAGAGCCGCAGGCTTGGTGGTGAGTGGCGGTGACGTCAAAGCTTCTCTGCCGCTGATTGCAGCAGGGTTTTTAGCCGTTGCCGCAGGGCCGTTTCCACTTTAGCCGCAGTTTTTCCAGCCTGGGTGGCCCGGTCATCGACCTGCTCGTAAACCCCTTCTACGGGGCTGGGTTCACCAGTTTTGATTTGGTCTTTAGTGGCGTTGTAAGCAGTTTTCATCTGCTCTACCGACTGCTTGGTGCGGGTGTAGCGATCGCCATAGCGGTTTTCCAGCTTCTCATCCACCACCGTCCAGCGCTGTTTGGCACGGGCAAAGAGCTGCTTCAGCTCCACCCAGGAACGCTGGCGCAGCACGGCTACCAGCCTGAGTAAGAGTTCTCGCAAAGTTGGCTCGTTAGCCGCCCCTGAGTCTGCCGCTTCAGCGGTAGATACCACAGGAACGGCATCGGGGCTGAGCACAATGGCGGTGATCTCCGACTGGATCTGCTGGGCCTCCGCTTCGGCCTGGGGCATGGCGTCGGGGTTAGCGTCCCGGACACCGTCCAGGGCACCGTCAATGGATACGGCAAGATCTTCAACCACTGATTCACTCTGGGGCTGGGCTGCGTCCACCACCGCCATCACCGCCTCTTTGACAATGGGGCGCACATCATCGGCCCCAGCCTTCAGCTCTTGAACAGACTGGGCAACGGCTTCGCGGACAATAGCCCGAATGCGCTGGAGGCGATCGCCCCCGGTTTGCTGAATGGCTTGCAGATGAGTGGTAATGCGTTCCCGTACAGAGCTAGACATGGTGACAGACCTCACAGCGTTAAAGTTGGTAATTGTTTGAACAAAAGGGGGAGCCAGAGCAAGCAAAGCCCACCCAAGGAAAATTTCTATTCGATGACGGTTGCGGCAACGTCGTAGGTAACGGCTTCAGGTGTTGCACTGGCTGTCGCCTGGGGCTTTGAGATTTGGCGATCTTTCTTGGCGCGCGATCGCTCAAGCAATAGTTGGGAGACTTCCGTCACCAGCACGGTGGCAATCAGGCCATCATCAAGCCAACCGACGATGGGAAACACGTCGGGGGAGATGTCAATGGGGCTGATGAAGTACAGGGCCGAAGCCAAAATCACCGCCCAGCGATAGCGGGGATGGCGAATGAGCTGGCGAAACCCGTTGGCAAATACGTTCCCAAAAACCTTCTTTTTCATCAAAGATACCGACTCCTCTCGTTGACACTTTCATTGTGGCAAATCCGTGAGCCAGGTCTGGGTGTGGTTTTCCGCCAGTTTTAGCAGGGATCTCTGCCTGCTTGAAATGGGGCAGGGTAGAGCGATAGGATTTTGGCAGAACACCGACCTTGATCACAACAGGGTGATTTCAGGTCGGGCGATCGCCCCTGAGCTATCTTTTCGATTTCCTATGGCCAATCCACTTTCCTCCGATCTGCCCCTCCTCACCCCTGAAACCTACTGGGCTATTCTCAACGACGAGATTGACGACGACACTGCCAATCGCCTGGTGTGGCACTATCTGGGCTATCGCTATGACGAGGCAGCGGGCACCTGGGATACCAGCGGCGTCAGTTCCGACTGGCGGGAAGCCTACCCCGAGCCGCCTAATTTCATTGAAAGCCGTCCGGCCACCGTGAAGCTAA
This sequence comes from Synechococcales cyanobacterium, assembly GCA_035285585.1. Taxonomy (GTDB): domain Bacteria; phylum Cyanobacteriota; class Cyanobacteriia; order CAKZMO01; family CAKZMO01; genus JAYKGU01. The sequence goes on along the minus strand of JAYKGU010000184.1, from coordinate 23,589 downwards.
CTCGCTCTATTCCCCAGCCCAACAAGCAGCTCCTCAAGGAAAAATTGGGGTTTAAGGGCTATACCACCACCGAACTGGTGCCCCGCAAAACCCGCCGCGCCACGATGACCAACTGGCTGATGAGCTACCAGCAGGATCACAACGGGTCGGTTTGAAGGCGTTCTCGCGTAAAGCGGGCCAAGACTAGCGAGACATGGAGTGACGCCGCGCACCCAATGTCCCGTCTGACGTTGATACCCGTTTGAAGGAGCAAATGGAAATTTTTCATAATCCATTTGGACAGGGCTGATGATCAGGTAGGGATTTGTTCAGCCATTGAGGTGAGTTTGCCCTATGATCGCCGCCCATTCCCCTGTTAGAAGCTGGCAAAGTCCGATACACTCGAGTTGTCAGATTGATAATCAGGCCACTGGTCAAGCCACTGGTCAAGCCACTGGTCAGCTCATTATCCTGACCGTTCACTGGTTGGGCCGTTTGACCGACTATCTGTTGGGCTGTCTTCAGTCCCCCAATTCACTGGCTAACTGGGCCGGTAAGACGGGCGATCGCTTTGGATACTATCGCTTTGGATACTACTCAACTCCGGACACTACTCAACCAGATTCAGCAGCAGGACGAGGGCCACCCAGAACGGCAAAAGGCCCTGAATCGCCTCCTGATCCTCATTCCCCGTCTACCCGGTCTGGCCCATTCGCCCCACCGCGACTATCCTGTCGCCTTTAATCAGACCCTGGAGTGGGTGTTCAAAAACATTCAAAGCTTCGAGGAACGCCCGCCTTCCCTGGAGAAAAGCCTGGTGGTGTGGATCAACGGCTACCTCAAGTGGCGAATTCGCGACCTGTACGAAGGGGATCAGACCATTCGGAAACGACAGGTGAGCCTGGATCAGCCCGTAGTTAATTCCAGCGGCGATGCGATCGCCCCCCTTGAGCGGCTCGCCGACCCCCATCCTGCCCTCAGCACCCTGGACGGCTACATCGCTGCCCTGCAGGCCGATACCCGCCAGCGGCACGGTCAGTCGGTTCAGGCCCACATTCAGCAAGATCCCGACGGGACGCTACGCAACTGTCATCCCCGCAAATACCCCAATTGCCACTGCCAGCATCTGGCCCTGCGGCTGTTGGTAAAAGACCCGCCTGACCGCATTGCCGACATTGCCCGCGAATTTCAAATCAGCAACCAAACCCTTTATTCCCACTGGAAGCAGAAGTGCCTGCCACTCCTGCGCGATATTGGCCGTCGCTATACCCAAGCACCATGACCACCACCCTCCCACAGCCCATTCCTATCCTGCTTGAGCCAGACGCCCACCGCTACGCGGCCCAGTTTGCGGCAGAGCAGGCATCTGTTTCTAAAGGGAAACAGGTTTACTTGAATACGCTGGCGGTGTGTGCCGTGCAGCGCTACCTCCAGTTCATTGCCGTTCGGGCCACCCTGCATGACAGCGACTGCTGGCATCCCGGAGTGCGGGCGGTGCTGGATGTCGCGGATCTGACGCTACCCCAACAGGGCCGTCTGGAGTGCCGTCCCGTTTTGGCCAATCAGCCTGCTTTCACCCTGCCACCCGAAGTGGTAGGCGATCGCCTCGGTTATGTTGCGGTGGCATTTGATCAGGATCTGTCCCAGGCCGAGTTGCTGGGGTTTCTCCCCAGCTACACCATTACCGACCCGCTGGCTCCCATCGACATCCACCAGCTTCGCCCCATGGATGCCCTGATTGATACGCTCCATGCTCCCTCACCCCTGGTGCAACTGCGCCAGTGGCTTGAACGTCAGTTCCCCCCAGGCTGGCAGCCCGTAGAGCAGGTGATCCCTGCTGCGGTTCGAGGCAGGGCAACCGGCGGCTTTGCGGTGGGTGAAGCTCAGGACATCACCTATCAGGATGCAGTCAGTCGAGGGAAAACCATTCCGCTGGGCGATACCGGAGGAGCGATCGCCCTGGTGATGCGCCTCCTGCCGGGGCCAGCCGATTTTTATCACATCCGGCTACGGCTTTATCCATCGGGTGAGCTAACCCTGTTGCCCCCCGCACTGCAGGTTACTCTGATGGATAGTGAAGGGGAAGTCTGTGCCGCAGCGACTCCCCGGCAGGCCGACGACTGGCTCCAGCTTGACTTTGATGTGGCGATCGCTGAGCCATTCTGCATCTGTCTGACCCTGGGAGACGTAGAAATCATTGAACGATTCGTGGTCTAACATCCAAAAGGGCCATTATCCGCACACCAGCAATACGTATGGAACGGGTCAAAATTAAACTCCGGCTAACGCCCGAACACGACTTTCGCGCCACCCTTGACTATCGAGAAGAGCAGGATGGGTTTCTGCCTGCCATGCCCACCGATTTGAGCCAGGCGTTTCAAAACTGGCAGATGACCTATCGCCAACTGGATGAGGTGCGATCGCACATTGCCCCCAAACCAGGCAGTCGGAATGCCTCAGCCGAGGCCTCAGCCCCCGCCGAGTCCCCTGCTCCCCGCCAGCGCCTGACGGTGCGCCAGGTCACCCATCACAGCAGCTACGACCATGCCGATGAGGTGAAGACGCAGCTCAATCGCTGGCTTAACACCGAAGATTCCCGCTGGAAGCGTATCCGCGAAGATCTGATTTCCATCGCTGGCGAATTTTGCCGCAGTGGTGAGCAAATTCCCATGCTGCTGGACGCCGACGACATCCAGCTCCGTCGCCTGCCCTGGCAGGAGTGGGATCTGTTTGCTGACTACAGTTTCCAGACAGAAATCGCCCTACGGGTCAAAGGCCATCCGGGGGAAGACATTAAGCCTCCTCGGAAGCAGCGTCGGGTGCGCATTCTGGTGGTGGTGGGCCGCAGCGATGGCATTCGCACCCACGACGATTTGGCCCTGCTGAAGCAGCTCAAGAAACGGGGAGCGGAAGTTGTGGCCCTGATTCAGCCCACCGTCCGCGAACTGTGTAAAGCCCTCTGGGATCGTCAGGGCTACCATATCTTTGTTTTCACCGGCCACAGTGGCTCTCGGGCCGATGGCCAGATTGGCTGGATTGAGGTCAACGAGCACGACAGCCTGGGCATCGAGGAGCTGAAACACGCCCTCAAGGCCGCCATCGACCAGGGTCTGCAGCTTGCTATCTTCAACTCCTGTGATGGCTTGGGGCTGGCCAACCAGCTCGCCCAGCTCAACTTGCCCCGCAGCATTGTCATGCGGGAACCCGTGCCCGACGATGTGGCCGTGGAGTTCTTAGAGCACTTCTTTGATGCCTTTAGCAGCAACGAGTCCCTCTTCACCTCCCTGCACCGGGCGCGGCAGCAGCTAGAGCATTTCAACGTCCCCCAGGAAGCTCGCCCCTTCTATCCAGGGGTGATGTGGCTGCCTACCCTTTGCACCCGCCAGTCGGCCTTCGACCAGTCCCTCACCTGGAAGGGGATGATGGATCCGGCCAAGCAAATTCCTGTGCGATCGCTGACATTTTCAATCCTGGGTCTGGCTCTGATCGGTACTTTGGTTGATGTCTGCTGGCGGCGATCGCTCTGTGTGCCCAATCCAACGCCTGAGGCTACCTTTCAAGACGTTTCGGTTCCCCAGGGCACCTGGCGCTACGGCGGCAGCACTACCTGGGCACCCGTCCGGGGGCAGGTCGATCCCATCATTGAGCAAACCCACCCGGAGTTTAATCTGGTCTACACCCAGCACCCCACCCTGCCAGAAGGATCGGGTACGGGGATTCAAATGGTGCTCAACGACCAGATCTCCTTTTCCCAATCTTCGCGCCCTCTCAACGATGCGGAATATGAGACAGCCAGAAATCGCAGATTTGAACTGAAGCAGGTACCCGTCGCGGTGGATGGCATCGCCGTTGTGGTGCATCCCGATTTGCCCATTGAGCGGCTGACGCTCCAGCAGGTGAGCCGCATCTACGCCGGAGACATCACTAACTGGCGGGAGGTGGGTGGCCCTGACCTGGAAATTCGCCCCCTGTCGCGATCGCCCTACGGTGGCACCGTCGAGTTCTTTCAGGAAAACGTGCTGGGCGATCGCAACTTTGCAGATCACGTCGAATTTATTGACTCCACGACCCTGGCCCTGCGTCAGGTTGAGGATGATGCACAAATAGGCGCAATTTACTATGCCTCAGCCCCCGAAGTGGTGCCCCAGTGCGGCGTCAAGCCCCTGCCCATCAGCCGCTCGGCAGGCACCAATCCGATTGCCCCCTACCAGGGCGAGTTTGTGCCGCCGGAAGACTGCCCCAACCGCCGGAATGAAATCAACCTGGAAGCCATCCAAAATGAAGACTATCCACTGACGCGGCGGCTGTTTGTGATTATCAAGCAAAACGACCAGGGGGACGAAGCTGCGGGCGAAGCTTACGCGAACCTGCTGCTGACCCGTGAAGGACAATCCTTGCTGGAGGAAGCCGGGTTTATCCCCCTCCGCTAGGCAATGGGTTGCCTATGTCAGTCGCTCGACCAAATAGCGGGTAAACTTAACTCCCCCACGATCAACCTCTTCAGTGTCATACAACCGAAAGCCAAATTTTTTAAACAGGCCCAAACTAAACTCACTGGCTTCTGCATACAGTCGCGGCAGGTGATGCTGGCAGGCGTGGGCCAGAACGACCTCCATGAGCGCTGAACCAATGCCCTGACGGATGCGATCGCCCCTCACATAGGTCGAAGTGACATGGCCGGTTGCCTCGATGCCAGCAAATCCGACAATTCCAGTATCATCCACCGCCACGTAGGTCGTTGGCCCTAGAATAAATTGGCGAAAGCTAACCCCATCCACGGCGCTGGCGGCCCACGCCTGGGTTTGGGCAGGGGTGTATTGCTGGGGGGCGATCGCCAGAACTGTTTCCCGGTAAAGATTCGCCAGATCTGCAAGGTCGGATTCACAGGCGGGGCGAATGTGCATGGCGGAGTGCTCCTGGTGTTCATGGATTTGATACAACGGCTGCATCAGGTCGCTGATTGGCCAGCTTGATGCTCAGGATAGACGTGGGATAGAAGCCTGGTTCCTACGCTGTTAGAAGCGTTGTCAAGTCTGAGAAAGTTTGAGAGCAAGTTATGGTCGCATTACGAGAACTGGTCTTACCGGAGCGCAGCGAAACCCAGGATTCTAGCAAAGGCTCCCTCTTTTTCGTAGGAAATGCCACGGTGGTGCTTTCCTACGGAGGCTTTACCATTTTGACCGATCCCAACTTCCTTCACCAGGGAGACCATGTGCATTTGGGGTATGGCATCCGGTCGGCCCGCAGAACCAATCCGGCCATCGAGCTGGAAGATTTGCCACCGCTCGATCTGGTGCTCCTCTCCCACCTGCACGAAGACCACTTTGATCGGGTGGTCGAGCGGAAGCTGGACAAAGCCATGCCCATTGTCACCACTCCCCATGCGGCCAAAGCCCTCGCAGACAAAGGCTTCACTGCGACCCACCCCCTGTCCACCTGGGAGACGCTGAAAGTCATCAAGGGTGAAACGCACCTTTGCATCACGTCTATGCCGGGAATTCACGGCCCTGGGCTGCTCCAGGCACTTTTGCCGCCGGTCATGGGGAGTATGCTGGAGTTTCAATCTTCCACTGGGGAAAACCGTTTTCGGCTCTACATCAGTGGCGACACCCTGATCCATGACGACCTGAAAGCCATTCCGCAGCGCTATCCCGACGTTGATCTGGCGCTGATTCACCTGGGAGGAACCAGGGTACTCGGTATCCTTCTGACGATGGATGGCCAGCAGGGCGTGGAAGCGATCCAAATTATCAGCCCCCGCACCGCCATTCCCATTCACTTTAACGACTACACCGTGATGAAGTCACCCCTGAAGGATTTTATGGAAGCGGTGGCGGCAGCGGGGCTGGCCGACCGGGTGCGATACCTGAACCACGGAGATACCTACACCTTTGGACGGGAGTAGCCGATGGGGGAGGATGACGCCAAGCCGAGGCGCGGCCTGATCTCCAGGGCTGGGCTAGCCCAGAGGATGGACGGGAATATTTTTTAGCGACAAAGATTCTGGATTGGGGTGGAGGCCCTGGCCCGTTTCCTGAACGAGGAAATCCACGACCCTCTCAAGGGAACCCGTCTGCCGATACACCATCCGTTGCCGGTCGGTGGCCGTGCCCCGCTGGAGGATTTGCTGGGCGATCGCCCCTACCTCTTCCCACTCCTCAAACGCCTGGAGGGCAGGGCGCAGGTAATTCAACAGTTTGCCCACTAATTTCTCTGCTGGAACCGGGCGTTCGACCTCAACATCAATCAAGTCCCCCGCCAACCCCGATCGCGCCGCACACCAGTGGGCAGCCCGCAGCAATTCCGGTCGAACCGCTTTGTATGGCCGGTCCTGGAGGGCTTCCTCGTAGCAGGTGCGCACCAGGGCACGGGCCAGACCCGCCATCAGTACCGCCTCATCCACGGTCGAGCAGGCATCGGCAACGCGAAACTCGATCGTCGGAAAACGCTCGGAAAGCCGCAGATCCCAGCAAATTTGGGTCGCCTCTTGAATGGTTTGGGTGGCAATTAAGGACTGCACCGTCCCTTGATAGTCGCTGTAGGACTGGAAAATCAGGGGCGGACCGGTCATGGGCAGCCGACTGATCAGCACGGTGCGATAGCTGGCATAGCCGGTGTCAGCCCCCAGCCAGAAGGGCGATGATGCCGACAGGGCCAGCAGGGGAGCCAACCAGATCCGTGCCCGGTTCATCACCTGTACCGCCAGTTCGCGATCGCCCAGCCCAATGTGCACATGGCAGCCAAAGGTCACCAGTTCGTGCATGAGCCGCTGGTAGCGCTCTGCCAGCTTCTGGTAGCAGGCCTTGGGGGTAATCAATTGCTCGCGCCAACAGGAAAAGGGATGGGTTCCTGCTGCGGCAATTTGGCTACCCGTTGCGGCTGCCGCTGCCACCACCTCACGGCGCAGGCGCAGGAGCTGGAGGCGGACCTCCTGGAGGGAGTGGCAGATAGGGGTGGCCACTTCAAGTTGGGAGAGGCGAAACTCCGGCTGCACAAGCCGCTCATCCAGCGCTGATTGAGCAATGGGCAAAATGTGGGGCGATCGCCCCCAAAGCTGACGGGTTTTGGGATGGATGATCTGATATTCCTCTTCCACTCCAATCGTAAAGGTTTCGGCTTGCGGGGCCATACCGGGCATCTCCTTGGCAACAGGTTCGCTGTCCCTTAAGACATACCAGTTGGCCTTCGCTGCCGCAATTGACCTCTAGGATAGATGGAGCCACCGGGGGGAGTAAAGGACAATGAAAGCCGTGAGCCACGATGAATTTGATTCAAATAATCATCCCTATGATATATTCCACCCCCGCCATCTTTCCCCAGACGCCGCTGCAGTCGCTGCACCCGCCAACGGCCCCGGGATCCCCTCCGGTGGACTACGCCCAGGCCGAGCAGCAGTTTATCCAACTGCTAGAAATTGACGACCTGGACGGAAAATTGGCTACCGGGGCAGTCAGCGCCAGTGAATTTGAAAGGGCCGTTGGGGTGGCGCTGGAAACGGCATATTCTCTAGAGGTCAACCCTGAAGCCCCCTCAGCCAGCCAAACAGCGGCCCACCGCTTTTTGCAGCGTATCTTGTATCGAATTAATCGGCTGAAGCTTTTCTGGTACGACGATTTGCGCCACTATACCAACGAGCGGTCTTTCTACCTGAAGTCGGTGCGCGATCGCGTCGAAGCTGCCTGGCAGGCGTGGGAAGCGGCTCACCTGGATGCGGCCCAGTATCAGGATCTGGATGTCGGGCAGGCTTTGGCGGAGCGGTGTGCAGCGGATATTGATCCCCCACCCTCGGCGGATGGCCTGTATCTTCGCGACCAGGTCGGTGAGGCGGGGTATCGGTGTTTGGTGGCGATCGCCTCCCTGGATGGTTTGGTGGAAGCCAGCCAGCTCTCGCGCATGTTAGGCGGTGTGGGCAATGACGTTCATGCCGTCCTCACCCGACTGCTGGTGGAGGAGTATGGGGGCGGTCGTCTGGCCCGCAAACACTCCTCTTTCTTCACCACCATGCTGGAGGAGTTGGGGATGCAAACGGAGCCAGAGGCCTACTTTGACCTCGTCCCCTGGGAGGTTCTGGCCATCATCAACCGCAGCTTTCTGTTGTCTGAATGTAAGCAGTACTTCCTGCACTACATCGGTGGCTTGCTGTATGGGGAACTGACCGTTCCTGCTTCCTTCCGCTACTATCGGGCAGCGGGTGAGCGCCTGGGCCTTTCCGATGCCGCCATGAGCTATTGGGATTTGCACATCAAAGTCGATCAGCTCCATGGGCGCTGGATGCTGGAGGATGTGGCCCTGCCGCTGATCGAGCAGTATCCTGATGCCGCATGGCAGATGGTTTGGGGGTACGATCAGCAGCGACGGTTTAGCGATCGCGCAGGTGTTGCCGTCGTCCAGGCCGCCCGGAAAGCTGATCAAGCGGCCTCTCCCTACTCCTCTTAAGCTGACCTTACAAACTGGTCATGAGCTTTAGCAACTCGGTGGACAAATCGCGGGAGCCGGGTTGCTGGGTGAATAAGACCCCAGCTAAAAGATAGATGTTTTCGGAATAGAAAGCCCGATTACAGCTTCTCAGCTCTTTGATGCGGGCCATCACTTTAGGCTCAGAGCTGTAGTAGCCAAACTGCATGGGGGCAACCACAAAGCTGGCAACCCGGTAGTGTTTCAACAACGCCTCGCGGACTAAATCCTGGGGGTGGGAGTAGCTCGACATCAAAGTCAAGACATTGGGGTAACCGAGGGACAGGAGCTTTTTAGTGAGCGTAATGCCCTCAATGCCGCCGTGTAAAAGGGGTTGATACAGGTGATGATCCCAGGCGGGCAGATAAGGTGGGTTGGCTATCAGGTAGGTGGCTTCGGGCTTTGGGGAGTTGAGTAAGCAGCGCTTGTGGATGAGATATTTTCTGGTGAGCTGGTGCTCCTGGATGCGGGAGCGCGCCACCTGATAGGCGGAGTCGTTGATTTCAAAGCCATGGATGACGCCGTCAAACTCAGTCCTCAACAGGGCTTGGATGACAGGACTGCCGTCGCCGGAACCAAATTCGACAATAACCGTTGGCTCAAAACACTCTTTTAGCACCAGTGTTTCCAGACAGTGGGCATAAAAGCTAGATTCTTCTGGGCAAAAAAATACTTTCTTGAGGGACTGATCGTTGCGCAATTGGGGTGAAGCGACCATGGCAGAATTGTAGAGACGACTCTACTAAGCGTAATCCTCCCACTTTTTGATCAGCACTATCTTTGGGAGATATTACTGCATCCCAGGATACATTTTCACCAGATTTTGCTAACCTGAATATGGATCAACCGTGGTTCGCAAGGGAGAGCAGGGGCACGGCTTCTATCGCCAGTGGCCCAAATCGGTCTCCAACAATTGCTCTAACTGCCGCAGGTCGTCGCGGTACAACGCAGAGAGCTGCTCCCTTAGAGCCGCCGGAAGCTGCTTTTTTTGAATGTTGCGAGCCAGCATGGCTTCCCGAATCGTGCGCCGATGCTTTTCCCCAAGAAAGGGCTTGAGTAGCGTTGCCCCTACCCGCCGCAAGAGATTGTCCGTAGACAGCAGGCGGTGCAGCCACAGGGATGACGGAGTGCCTCCCTTCCTACCGTGGTATTGGGTTTTGATAGGTAAAGGGGGAATGTCTAAAAAGGCACAAAGTTGGTCAAAAAATGCCTGCTGATCTTTGACAAAGTCATCGAAAAAAAGAACCCGTATTTGCTGGCGAGGAAACCGTTCAAAGTAGGGCAGCAACAGTTTGTAGTAAAAGCCGCGGGCCGTTTGAGGGCTATTGGGGTGGTTCAACTCCGTCTCAAAGCTGGCCACATCCCCCACTTCCCTTAGCCGCATTTGAAAGGACGAGTAGGCGCGATCAATCGGGTTGCGGAGGACAGCGATGAGCTTGACGTCTGGAATGGCCTGGTGAATCAGTGCCGCCGATTCGGGGTAGGCATAGTAGTTGGTGGAAATTTCTCCCCAAATCTGGTCGGGCTGGGCGTGGGCAAATTGCTTGGTGTACTCTACTTCAGAGGTGATTGCCCCCCAGGGTTTCAATGCCTCGCGCTGATCAGCAGGAATGAAATAGTAGGTTTCTTTCTGGGCGGCGATACAGACCTGGGGGTGGTCTACGAAGAATTCGTAAATTGACGTAGACCCCACCTTGCCCGCGCCAATCATGATGAAATCAGGGAACACACGACTGACTTGATTCCGCATCTCTAGCTCAAACCTTTTCGGAAACCTGCCGTCAGTATTCCCAACCGAGTCGGGAGTGCAACAGCCCAGACGGGACAGTTCCCGATCGTAATGCCTCGCAATACTTCACCACAGCCCGCAATAGTTTTCAATATTTTGTAATGGTCGGTTTCCCGATCGCCCCCTCAAACCCCTGTTTCTATTGGATTTTGGGATAATGGAGGGGCGCGGTAAAAGCCAAAATTTGGGGAAATCCAGGCAGAGTCAATGCGTCCCGAATCCTCCTGCCCCTGCTTCTTCCCCTTGGCCAGTGGGCATTCTAGGCTTGTTTGGCTAACTGATGCGGCACCCCGCTTCGGTCAAACAGGTGGGCGCATTTTCATAATAGTGGTGCATTCCGCTGATACCCTATGGAGGCCCAGAGTTTGTGGTCCAGGATCAAAGCTCAAGTCGCCCTGATTCAGTTGATCAATCCATTGACCTGATCGCGTTTGGTTTGGAGCAATGAAACAGTACACTTTCCGAATGGTACGCTTCGCAGTTCTACTGGGGGCGCTGACGCTGGGAGCCTGTGGAGGCAACGCGGGAACTCCGGGCGCAGACGACTCTGCCAATGGGAATTCCCCCGTCCGTGGGTTTGAGGTCAAGCTACTACTGGGCAGCGCCCTGGGGCATTTCTGTGACGAGGCGATCGCCCCCTTCAACCAGCAGCAGCCCAAGCTAGAAAGCGGCGAAGAGTTCTACGTCACCTGCGAGGCTTTGGGCAGTGGCGACGTGGTGTCCACCGTGGTGGGGCTGGCCGAACAGCTCCAGGCAGGCACCATCACCGCCGATTCCCCCGAATTTCCCACCCTGCTGTCGGTAGATGGGGAGATTTACCACAGCCAGATGAAATATCGAATTGACCAGATCTTTCCAGGCCAGTCCTACATTCCCGAAATCACCGACGCCCCCCTGCTGGCCCACAGCCCCATGGTGTTTATGACCCAGGCCGACCTCGCCCCTGGATTGCAAAAAACCGAAAACCTCTTCCAGTCCTTTGTCAACGCCGAGACCCACCAGGACATTGACCCCAACAGTCCGGCGATCGCCATTCACTATGTCCACACTGCCCCCACCCGCTCTAACTCAGGGCTGCAAACCCTGGTCACCCAGTTTGCGGCGGTGTCGGGGAAGCGCCCCGATGAGCTGACCCTGGATGACATCTCAACCTACACGCCGCAGGTGCAGCAAATCCAGCGCAAGATTACCCGCTATGGGGTTTCCACCAATTCCCTGGCCAAGGCTATGGTGCAGAACGGGCCGTTCTGGGCGTCGGTGGGGTCGGTTTACGAATCCTCAGTCATCACCGCTAACCAGGGCACTACCGCCAATCAAACCCGCTACCAGGCGGTTTATCCGCCAGCCACCTTTACCTCCAACATGCGGGCCATTCTGCCCGATGCCCCCTGGATCAGCGACCAGGAAAAAGCCGCCGCCGAGCAGGTGATGGAGTACTTGCGATCGCCCCAGGCCCAAACCATCGCCACTAATTTGGGACTGCGCCCTGGCGTACCGGGGATTCCCCTGGGGCCTGCCTTCTCCGCCGAGAATGGGGTAAACCCCGACGCCAGCTACGACTCCTATCGTCCGCCCCAGCCGGAGGTAGTGGAGGCCATGCTCAAAGCCTGGGAAGACGTGGCTAAAAAGCCCTCCCTGGTAGCGGTGGTAGTAGATTCTTCGGGGTCAATGGAGGGGGGCAAGCTGCCCGCCGTCCAGAGTACCCTGCAAACCTACATCAATAATTTAGGACCGCGCGATCGCATCGCCCTGATCGACTTCGACGACCAGATCCGTGACCCCATTGTGGTCGAAGGGACGCCGGAGGGACGCGATACTGGCCTCCAGTTCATCAGCGGTCTCCAGGCCGATGGCGGCACCCGCCTGTATGACGCCGCCCTGTTTGCCCGCAACTGGCTCAGTCAGAATCGGCGCGACGACGGCATTAATGCGGTGCTGATCCTCACCGACGGCGTCGACTCCGGGGAGGGCATTTCCCTGAACCAACTGGAAACCGAGCTGAAGTCCAGCGGCTTCCAGAGCGACGAGCGCATCGCCTTCTTCACCATCGGCTATGGGCAGCAGGGCGACTTTGACCCCCAGGCTCTCCAGGCGATCGCTGGACTCAATGGCGGCTACTATTCTGAAGGCAGCCCCGAAACTATCTCCAGCCTCATGGCCGATTTGCAGCTAGAGTTTTAACCTGGAGCCCCGATGATGAAACTGGCAAACCCCCTCTACTATCCCGTTCCCGTCCTGATTGGGGCGATCGCCCTGGTGGTGGGTGTGCGCATGGCCCGCCTACCTAGCGTGGTGGTGGTGCCCGTGTCGGTGGCGATCGCCACGGCGGGAGCCGCCTTCCGCAAGGGGCAGGAGCCAGAACGGTACGAACTCAATAACCCCGCCCTGGAGCAAGAGCTACAGTCGGTGCGGCAGCAGGCGGTGATGGTGGCTAACCAGGCCAATGCCCTGCGGGACGAGGCCACCAAGCTGCTGACCGAGGCCCACCAAATGGAGCTGCTAGGAACCGTGCAGTATGCCTGCGATCGCGCCAGCGAACTCCCTGGAAATATTGACCAGATGGCCCGCCGCCTGGGGGGTGCCGACTCCCTGCTGTCGGTCAGCGATTTGAAAAGCCAGCTCCAGGGCGTAGAAGCCAGGCTGGCCAGCAGTACCGGAGCCGCCCGTACCCAATGGGCTGAGCTGGCAAACACCCTGCAGCGCAATATTCAGCTTGCTCAGGAAGGCCGGGATGCTCGTCAGGCACAGGTTGCGAGCCTTTCTAACCTGATTCTCAATGCCGCTGGTGTGCTGCAGCAGCTCCAGAATAAGTTACGTACGGCAGATTTGACGGACACGGCCCAGGCCCTGGAGGTGCGATCGCTCAGCGACGAGTTCAACAGCGTCCAGGAAAACCTCTCCCTACTCACCGGCAGCGACAACGGCCTGCCCAGCCAAATCAGTTCCTAAGTATGGCGTTACGCTTTCGCGTTAGGACACTCAAACCTTAGCCCGTAGGGCTATAGGTCAGCACAATTAAATTCATGTTAGAAAACCGGGGGAGCGCCTCGGTGGGGCGCTCCCCCGGTTTTCTAACCTTCGTTTTTCAATGCAGTTCTACTTAGCTTTTGATTCATGCCCGTAAAGTTTCGCAAGAGCAGTCTCAACCGCCATGTCTAAAACCACGCGCCTCATCACTTCCCTCGGCATCGTCGTCGCCGCCGCCGGTCTGGCCTACGCCCCCACCCCCGGTCTGGAGCGCACAGTCACCGTGGTCAGCGGCACCGAACTCCAGGAACCGCTTCAGGCTCTGGAGGCCCAGTTTGAGCAGGCCCATCCCGACATCAAGCTGGACTTGAAGTTCCAGGGTTCCCGCGACATCGTCAACAATTATTTAGACGACAATAATGATTTTGATCCAACGGTGATCATTCCCGCCAACGGCGAACTGCTGGAAGAATTGGGCGATCGCTGGCAGGCCCAGGAAGGCAGCGATCCTTTCTATGACGCACCCCAGCCCATCGCTAAAACCATGCTGGTGGGCATTGCCTGGTCAGAACGGGGGGCAGTGCTGTTCCCCAACAGCCGCTTTGACTGGCAGCGGGTGGAAGCTGCCCTGACTGCGGGTACCTGGGGCGACTTTGGCGGGGCGAGCAACTGGGGCAGCTTTGACCTGGTGATCACCGACCCGGCCCGCTCCAACAGTGGTCAACTGGCCCTGAGTCTGTGGAGCCAGGACGAGCTGGGTGGGGGAGCGCTCACAGCCAACAAGCTCACCGATCCTGACGTGCAGAATTTATTTGGCCTGGTGAAGCGCTCGGTCTACCAGCCGCCCCGCTCGACGGATGTGCTGCTGCAAGAGTTCATCGCCCGCGGCCCTAATGACGCCGATGTGGCGATCGTCTACGAAAGCATTGCCCTCCACCGCTGGGAGCAGTCGGCCACCACCCAGGGCAAGCCCTATCAGATTTACTACCTCGACCCGACCATTGAAACTATCTCCACCGCCGCCATCGTCACACGGGACGTAAATCGGGCCACGGCGGATGCGGCCCGCACCTTCCTGGAGTTCCTCACCGCCCCGGAACAGCAGGAGGTATTTGTCCAGTTTGGCTTCCGCCCGGCGGCGCAGAATCTGGACTTGCAGACCGTTACCAACAGCCCCTGGGCCGACAATATTCCCGGTGCTCAGACCACCCCTCCCTCTACGACAACGGCCACCCCTGACCAGCAAACCCTCGCGGAGGTGATCCGCCTGTGGCAGCGGGCCAACTAAACTGCAAGAATGGTCTGTACCGAGCGATCGCGCCAGTGAGCAAGAGGAGGGAACGGATGCCGTGGTTCGTCAAGATTGAAGCTGGGATTGTGGAAAAATCCACCTTCGATCGCTTTGTGCCTGCCCATAAAGACTATGTGCGGGGGCTGATTGAAAAAGGCCACGCCGCTAAAACAGGCTACTGGGCAGAGTTTGGCGGCGGCATGTTGCTGTTTCAGGCGAGCGATCGCCAGGAGGCTGAGGCGATCGTGGCCGCCGACCCCCTGGTGGCTTCCGGCTGCGTCCGCTATGAACTGCATGAGTGGAAAATTGTAGTGGAATGATGGTCGAATCGGGGAACTCGACGATAAGCTGATTCAAACAGGCATTAACTATTTATATAGATAGACATGGGAAACAGCAGCGACGGATACAAGGTAATCGCCGACAATCGGCAGGCCCGCCACGAGTACGAGATTCTCGATACCTACGAGGCTGGCATTGAGCTGCTGGGTACCGAAGTCAAATCCATTCGGGCAGGCCGGGTCAACCTGCGAGACGGTTACGCCCTGGTGCGCAACGGCGAAGCATGGCTGCACAACGTCCACATCTCCCCCAGCAAAACGGCCAGCCAGTTTTTTAACCACGACCCCCGCCGCAACCGCAAGCTGCTGCTCCATCGCAAAGAAATCAGCAAGCTCATTGGCCAAACCGAGCAGAAGGGGCTAACCCTGGTGCCCCTGAAGATGTACCTGAAAAACGGCTGGGTCAAGATTTCCATTGCCCTGGCCCGTGGTAAGAAACTGCACGACAAGCGGGAAACCTTGAAGCGCAAGCAGGCCCAGCGCGAAATCGACCGGGCCATGAAGAGTTACTGAGAAATCGGTAGTTCGACAGAGGCCGCCTGATTGGTTGGGGTGGACGGGTCAGGGTCGTGTGGCTCTTTGGCAGCGATCGCCCCGTTGGTTAACTGGGAAAAGGGTTCTGCCTGGGTAAACTCGTAGCGGTTTTTACCGTGTTCCTTGGCGCGATACATGGCCTGGTCGGCGGCCACAATCAGAATCTCCATGCTCTCGCCATGTTCGGGATAGATGCTCACACCAATGCTGGTGGTAATCGAGATGGCTTTATCCTCCAGCAAAAACGGCTTTGATAGCGTCATGAGAATTTTTTCCGCCACCGTACTGATATGGTCGGCGGAGGGAATGGCGGGCAGGATGACCACAAATTCATCCCCCCCCAGGCGGGCAACCGTGTCACTGGCTCGCAGACATCCCGTAAGCCGCTGAGCGACAGCTTTGAGAAGCAGATCTCCGATGGGGTGCCCCAGGGTGTCGTTGACTGATTTGAAGCCATCCAGATCGAGGAACAATAACCCAATCAGTTGGCGATTTTGGGCTGCCCACTCGATCGCCTGGATGAGGCGCTCCTGGAAGAGCTTGCGGTTGGGGAGTCCGGTCAGCGGGTCATGGTAGGCGATGTGGCGGAGCTGATTGCCCGTTTGCCGCAGTTCGGCATTGGAGCGCACCAGTTCGGCGGCGGTGCGGCGGAGTTCTTCCTCCATGCGCTTGCGGTGGGTGATGTCTCGAATCACGCCCACCAGAAACAGGTTTCCAGCCCCGTCTCGGTGGAGCGATCGCTTCGTAGCAATTTGGTAGGTGTGGCCACTGGCATTGGTCAGTTCCCCTTCACTTTCCTGCTCGATACCTGTTTGGAAGGCCAAATCGTCGTGCTGGCGCAGGAGGGATGCCTGCTGCTCCGACAGGAAGGTGTACTCCGACTGGTTGATGAGGGTTTCGATGGGGTAGCCGATGAACTTGCTGTAGGCTTCGTTGAGAACAATCCACCGATGCTGCTTGTCTTTGACAAAAATGGGGTCGGGGATGGCGTTGATCACAGAGTGAAGAAATTCTTTAGACTTCTGTAGCTCCCCCTCCAGGTGGGCAATGTAGCTGGTGATGGCGATCGCCGACATCACCAGACCAACCAGGGGCGGCACCACCGGAATCCACCACCCCAGCAAAAAGGCTCCATAACCGGTGCCCACCAGCAGCCCCCCGGCCACCAGCAACCCCCCACCGGCCCGACTGGGCGATCGCAATTTCCAACTCAGGCTCGCACCCACCAGTGCCCACAGGTAAATCCAGAGCCACTCTGTGGGATCGGGCACTACGCGAATGAGCGGACGATCGTCCAGAGCGGCGCTGATGATCTGACTCACAATTTGGGCGTGCAGCTCAACGCCAGCAATGGGGCGACTGTCGCTGCTGTAGGAAGTGTAGAAAAAGTCTTTCAAACTATTGGCGGTTGACCCGATCAGCACGATGCGATCGCGCATCAGGTTGGGATCTTTCAAGTCTCCATTGAGCAAATCGGTAAGGGAAACCGTGGGGAAGCGGCTACGGGGCGATCGAAAATTCGCCAGAATCTGGTATCCCCCATCGTCAACCCCGGCATATCCGCCATCGTTTGGCTGTAGCTGCTGAAAGATGGCTTCCCCTAGCTGCAGTTCCTGGGAATGGGGTGCGGAGCGGGGAGAAATATTTTCTGCCTTTAGATAAAGCAGGGCGAGGCTCAGGGCAAAGCTTTGCTTATGTTCTTCATCGTTGACGCTCCAGAACAGGAGCGATCGCCGAACGCGGCTATCGGCGTCTACCAGCACGTTATTAAACCCGATTTGCTGCTTCTCAGCGAGAATACTGGGTGGCCGCACGCCAATGCTGTAAACATCCGGAACCTTTTCAATGCCGATTAAGTTAGGGGTCGCCTCCAACACCTGGAGCAGTTGTTTATGACCCGGTTCAACCGGCAGTTCGCGGTAAATGTCTAGACCAATGGCCCGAGGCTGGTATGACTTGATGCGGTTGAGCGCGGTGGCCAAGACTTCGTCGGGAATAGGCCATGCACCAATTTGATTGATGTCGTTGTCGTCGATTTCAACAATGACGATCCGTTCGTCGGGTGGTTCTACGGGGCGAATGCGAAACATCTGATCCAGGGCAGCCAGCTCGGCAGATTGCAGCCAACCCAAAAAACGCAGGAGAATCATGCACCCTGTCACCCCAGACGCTGTCAGCCAGACGCGTCGGGCCTCTTTGGACTTTTTCAAAGATTGGACATATCGAGCAATCTGCTGACCTTGTCCCATTGACGACTCTCTCTAAATCTAGGTAACTCAGGATAATCTAAGGCCGATGGGCTGGAGAATGTAGACTGCACATCGTTTCAACCTACTCCCTGTCGATCCGTTCTAGCAGGGAGAATAATCACAGGATGTTGGTGATGTTGATTCGAAAAAAATTTCCCCATAACGCGTCCGCGCTGCACTGCCCTACCTGCACCCTGACTGCCTCCGTCTGCTCTGCTCACAGTTTCCGGCCAATACTCAGTAAACACTTAGTATAGATTGCCCGACTGGCGTACAGAAATAACAGTTTTTAAGGATGACCACCGAACTGTCTCAGTAAAATTACCCACCTACTAGAAATCTGAAATCCGGTGACTTCTTTTGGCCAAGCTATCTATTGCAAAAAATGTCACAGATTTAAATTTTGATACTGTTTATAAGTTTTCACAAAGAAAAATTGATGTTCTCCGGCTGATGAGCAGGCTGTAGATTTTCTGCAAAAAAGATCAGGATTATCCTGATTGGTTGACAGGATCGCTGTCAAATTATTTGGGGTGCCTACTAAAAAATAGTAAATACACCCATTTTTCGCCCTATTTTCTCCTAGCTTTATATTCTTGATATCACCAGTAAAGTGATACCGAAGACTGCCCAGAAAACCTTGAGTCATTTAACAAAAATGGGCATCCTGAACTAAAGGACGTTACGGCTGCGCCATAGGTTTAGTCACAATGTTAATAGCGTTGATGGTTACCGCTTCGATTATGATTTCTGCGATCGCTGAACAGCTTCAAGCGCGTATCAAATTACACAGAAAGTCATCTTCCCATAGAACTACCAGCCAACTGCAATCTAAACAAAAGGTACATTGGATTCGCCAAACTCGTTGGCAGCCGCTGCTCGCCCAATTCTTGCTGATATCTATCTACTTGGGCGCTATCCTGGGGGCACTAGCGATGCCGATTCCCGTTTTACTTGGGGTTGAAATTGGCCTGCTAAGCCTTATCCAGCCCAAGGTCAACCCGGCGATCGCCCATCTCTCTCTTTTAGCCTTTGGCGTCACTGCTTTGAGCTTCATCTGGTGGAGCTATGGCGCGCTCTCCCATCTGCCCCTGCTTCTTGCCGTTGGCCTTTTTGTGGTCATCGTCGGCGTGAGTTTGCTAATGGGTTTAGCTCTGCTAGTTGGATTAGGAGCGGCATTGGTGGCCGCAGATCCCACGGCCAGTTTTTTTGAGTCTCCCTCAATCCCTCCTTATCAGGCTCGCTTCGCGCTGGCTTTACTGGCTACCGCTGGCCTGGGTGCAGGATATTGGTTCACGTCAGGCTTGCAATAAGCCAAAGTTGACCGCTGGCCAGACTCTTCAAAGCCGTTGGGTAATGCTGAGACCGTGGGTGTCGGTTCCGCAGGTTTGCAAAAGCTGATGTGCTACCGCAAGCTGGCTGACCAGGTGGGTTTGCCGGGGGGAAGGTCGCCACGGCGTGGGATTGTCGTAGGCATAATAGGTTTCGACGCCGTCGATCCCCAGGTGGGCGGCTGCGGGAATAAGCTCAGTGGGCGATCGCCGATATCGAGACGGATGGGCCAGCACCGCCACCCCCCCCGCCCCATGAGCAGCCTGAATTACCGCCTGAATTGGGTAGTGGTCGCTACTGACACTTTGCCCCTGCAAATAGGGCTGCATTGTCGCTGCCTGGGGGTTAAACCCATAGCACAGCACGTGCACTTCTGTTTCTAAGAGTCCGGCATTAACCTCAACCCCCGGCCAGAGGGTGGGTAAACCCTCAGCGGCCTCTGCTTCTCCTACCCCGCTAGTCAGATATCGGGATGCCCGCCGAAACCCTTCGATGCTGTGATGGTCGGTAATGGCTAATCCTCTGAGGCCAAGGCGAATGGCTTGTTGAATCAAATCTTCGGGCTGAAGCTGACCATCGGAACAAACGGTGTGTAGGTGAAAATTGTAATGAAATGGGCAGCTATTGTGCGTAATCCCCTCGAAGGTGTTTTTGAGAGTCTGCAAATCGGTTGACGCTGATCGATGGGCGGTGGGTGCCTGAATAAGTTCGACAGCCATTGTTTACTTTGACTTTGAGTGTTGGCTTACAACAGTTCTAATATAGCCCTACGGGCTTAGGTTTGTGGGTGGATCCCCTGCAGCGCGGGGGATCCACCCGTTTTAATGTCTTGATACCAAAACGTAGAGCTATATAGTCCACAAAATTTGGGTCTGTCATCAGAAGGCGAACACGGCAGGTGCTCTCCAGCTAGAAGACCTGACGCCATGATGACAGAGGAAATGGCAAACGGTAACCGTCAAAAGCAACTCATGCCAAGCGGCGGGGGAGCGATCGCCCTGGCTTATGTCCAGGGTTGCCTGGTTTCAACCAGTGACACATAGTAGAGTAGACTGAATGAGTTTTGTCGAGTGCATGATTGACCCAATGACCCTGGTAGCCATTGCTCCTACGACACTGCAACTTTTGCTACCGTTACCGTCTTCGACTGTCTTTTCTCCCATTCTGGCGTCAGCCCCCGACGCGGATCAGGGTCCTTTCGTGCTGGCAGGTGTATTACTCAGCCTGATTGTGGTTTACCTTGCAGCCAAAATCTTTGGAGAACTTTGCTCTCGTATCAACCTGCCCCCCGTTCTTGGAGAACTGGTAGGGGGTGTCATCGTGGGCGTGTCTGTCCTCCGACTCATCGTCTTTCCCCATAGCGTTGGTGAGGGGGGAGAATCCCTCATCGTTAACTTTATGCAGATGACGGCTGGCCTTCCGCCTGAGGCGGCGGCGGGCGTCTTCGAAGCCCAGAGCGAAGTTATTTCCGTGCTCTCTGAGCTGGGGGTCATCCTGCTACTGTTTGAAATTGGGCTGGAGTCCGATCTCAAAGAGCTGATTCGGGTAGGGCCACAGGCAGCAATTGTAGCGGTGGTTGGGGTGGTAGCTCCCTTCGCCCTGGGGACGGCAGGTCTCATTGCCCTGTTCCACGTACCCACGATACCTGCAGTGTTTGCTGGGGCAGCGCTCACGGCAACCAGCATTGGGATCACGGCCAAGGTACTGGCTGAGCTTCAGCAGCTCGGCTCTAAGGAAGGGCAAATCATCATTGGCGCAGCGGTGCTTGATGATGTTTTGGGCATTATCGTTCTGGCGGTGGTGGCGAGTCTCGCGAAGACCGGAGAAATCGACGTTTTCAACATTCTCTACCTGGTAGCGGGGGCGGCGGCATTTTTGATTGGAGCAATTTTTATTGGGCGGCTTCTCAGCCCCTATTTTGTCGCTCTTGTTGAACGGATGCAGACACGAGGCGAACTCATTCTCTCAGCACTAGTTTTTGCCTTTGCCCTATCCTACATTGCGGCGGCGATTCAGCTTGAGGCCATTTTGGGGGCGTTTGCGGCGGGCTTAATTTTGGCGGAAACCGACAAGCGGGAAGAGTTAGAGGAAAAAGTTATCCCCATTGCCGATATGCTGGTGCCGGTTTTCTTTGTGGTGGTTGGAGCAGGTACCGACCTCAGTGTCCTTAACCCAGCAACGCCAGCAAATCGCGAGGGGTTAATCATGGCGACCTTCTTACTGGCGATCGCCATCATTGGTAAGGTGATCACGGGCTTCACGATTTTTGGTCAGGGAAGCATTAATCGGCTGGCCATTGGCGTGGGCATGATTCCCAGGGGAGAAGTGGGCCTGGTCTTTGCTGGGGTAGGCTCCGCCAGCGGCGTGCTCTCCGATTCCCTGGAAGCGGCCATCATTGTTATGGTAATCATGACCACCTTCCTGGCACCGCCCTTTCTGCGGGTAGTGTTTCAGCCTGAGGCCAAGGGTAGCCCGCTCCCAGGGGAAGCGCCTTCTGCCGCTCTTGAAGGGGCTAACGGACAAACGTTCTCCCCAGATGAACCAAACCCAAAGAACGTGGAAAATCTGGAGTCGGTACAAGACCGCTCGTAAATGCTTGAGCAATTTCAGGGGGATTTTTGAGAATGATCCGACCGGACGATGTAGGGGGAAATGGCTATTTGCCCCTACCACCGTTCAACCGAGGGTAAATTTTTTCCTGGAAATCTCCTAATTACATCTTCTTGAGGGAGCACCTCCAGGAAAGTAATTTTTTTAACCAGATAGCCATAAGTAAACAACGCTACGGTGGGGTGCGCCCCACTGGCTTTATTTATGGCCATGTACTGAACTACTTAATAAAACCTTAGAAACTGCATGGCTCATCTGTTCAAACCTGTTTTTTCGGCTGATCGGTCTGATGGGATAACCCTCCAGCAACATTCTATTGGCGTCTTTGACAGCGGTGTTGGGGGATTGACGGTCCTCCGGGCCATTCACCAGCGGTTGCCCCATGAGTCTATTCTCTATTTTGGGGATACGGCCCGCCTGCCCTATGGCACCCGATCCCAGGCCGAAATTCTGCAGTTTGTGCGGGATATTTTGCACTGGATGCAAACCCAGCAGGTCAAGCTAGTGGTGATGGCCTGCAACACCAGTTCAGCCCTGGCGCTGGATATTGTTCGAGCAGAGTTTGATCTACCGATTTTGGGGGTTATTTTGCCCGCTGCCCGAGCTGCCGTCCGGGCGGGCAGGCGGGTTGGCGTAATCGCCACTTCGGCTACGGCGAATAGTCGGGCTTACACCTCAGCTATGACCGAAATCGATCCGGCAGTACAGGTTTGGGAGATGGGGTGCCCTGATTTTGTCCCCCTGATTGAACAGAACCGGATCCACGATCGCCAGACCCGGCGGGTTGCTCGTCAGTACCTGGCTCCCCTATTGCAGCAGCAAATTGATGTACTGGTCTACGGCTGCACCCACTATCCACACCTCGATCCAGTCATACACAGCCTACTGCCGCCTGGCATTCAGCGGGTCAACCCTGCTGTCTACACCGCTACTGCCGTCGCCCAGGAACTCGATCTGTTGGGGTTACGCAATCCAGGATCAGTAGCCCAAACGCGCTTCTGTGTGAGCGATCGCCCAGAACGTTTTGCCCAACTGGCGTCCCAATGGCTGGGGTACGAAGTCCAGGTCGAGCAGATTGATCTAACTCCGGATCTGACCCGCCCCGATCTGTCTACCTGCTGATCCTGGCCTGCCGGACGGAAAACGGAACAATGGGGGCTTAACACAAGTTAAACTTCCACCCACGAGTGACTCATCGGCGGAAGTTGTGGTAATCTGAGATCCTGCCTTACGCTCTGCGAGACCGCTGAGCAAGCATCAAGAGCAAATAAATTGCCAGAAGATAGCCGGATGCCAATACAGGAATAATGAGGGGACCGCTAGTTTGAATCATGGCGCGCTTGGGGTTGGTGGACGGAGCGAATTAGCTTAGAAAAAATAGAATTTGCCGCTAGTACCCTACGTACGACCAAACTAATCTGGGAAACAGATCGGCTCGGCGTGCACAGCAGTCTGCGGAACGAAGAAAAGCGCTTTGGCGTCGGTACCTAGAAAGCATCAATAAAACTTGACGCTTTTCCTGTGGCCACCCCTGGAAGATTAGAGAGCCGCAACACTGTCTCCGCTAGTTGCGGTGACGGAGGACGACTCGTATATCCAGTTTTTCTAAACAGTGAACAAATGCTCCACCAGATCAAGCCTGGCTAATACCGATCCCATGGTTGATTGGAATCTACATTCCTTCACCCGTAGGCCACGCAGGTTTACTGTCGCTACAAAGCTATTAAAATTCCTCTACTCATATCCTATCATAGGATTCCTAAGAATTCAGGGGGGTTAAAGCCTTTTTTTAAAGTCAAATCCCACAAATAAGCTCGTT
This sequence comes from Synechococcales cyanobacterium, assembly GCA_035285585.1. Taxonomy (GTDB): domain Bacteria; phylum Cyanobacteriota; class Cyanobacteriia; order CAKZMO01; family CAKZMO01; genus JAYKGU01. The sequence continues at coordinate 224 of JAYKGU010000184.1, read as the reverse complement.
TTCTCTCACCCGAGTAGTTCTCCCAGCGATCGCCCAGTCTCGCCAAATCCCCCCTATCCCTTGTGGCAAAAGGAACTGCGGGACTTTTCTATTATTCTACTGACGAGCCAAATAACTTTCCTGCGACAAAATTTGTGGTTCCTGTATCTGATATTCTCCAGATGTAGAAGCCTTGACTTAGAATAAAGACAAGATCTGTAAAATTTCGTAACTCAATGTCTGAG
>JAYKGU010000183.1:0-17757 GCA_035285585.1 Synechococcales cyanobacterium | reverse complement strand
TTGGAGTCCCTGGGGCAAATTTGTGGAGCAGCGATCGCACGTGGATCAGATTCTCTATCGGGAAATTCGCGATCGCCGAGACCACCTCGACCCCGACCAGCCCGATATCCTGACGCTGCTACTTTTGGCACGGGACGCCGAGGGCAATCCCATGGGCGATGTAGAACTGCGGGATGAGCTGATGACTTTGCTGCTGGCGGGTCACGAAACCACCGCCTCGGCCCTGGCCTGGGCGCTGTACTGGATTCACGAACATCCCCAGGTGCGGGAGTCCCTGCTGGCGGAATTGGACGGTGTTTCCCTGGAAGAACCGATGGCGATCGCCCGCCTCCCCTATCTGAGTGCCGTCTGCCAGGAAACGCTCCGCATTTATCCCATCGCCCCCATTGCCGTTCCTCGCATGGTGGTTAACCAACCATTCGACTTGCAGGGCCACGCCATTCCCCCCGAAACGATGATCGCGCCCTGCATCTACCTCACCCACCGCCGGGAGGATCTGTATGCCAACGCCCACGAGTTCCGTCCCGAGCGATTCCTGGAGCGGCAGTTCTCGCCCTACGAATTTCTGCCCTTTGGCGGCGGCAATCGCCAGTGCGTCGGCATGGCCTTTGCCCTATTTGAGATGAAGCTGGTGCTGGCCACCCTGCTGGCTCAATATTCCCTGACGCGGGTGGGCGATCGCCCCCTATTTCCCACCCGTCGGGGCGTCACCCTGGCCCCACCCACGGCTTTACGGATGGTAGCCACCCCCAGGGATCATTCGTCCCACTCCTGAGCCTCGGCCAGGTTCAGGTGGGTGATGGTGTCCCGCAGGTGGGGCCAGTCCACCTGGTCAGCGGGCTGATCCCGCACGATTTTGCCCTGGTGCAGATGAATCAGGCGGGTCCCAAACTGTCTGGCCAGATCGAGGTCGTGGTTGACCATCAGGACGGTGGTGTCGGTGTGCTGGGTGAGATCCGTCAATATATCGATGAGCTGGGTGCTGCGCCCCACGTCCAGGGCGGAGGTTGGCTCGTCGAGCAGCAGAATTTTGGGCTGGGCTACCAGGGCACGGGCGATCGCCACCCACTGCCGCTGCCCGACGGAAAGCTGGGATTCGGTGCGGTTCAGCCAGTCGGTGGGAATGGGGAATCGCGTCAGCCAGTCCTGCAGTCGGTGCTGAATTTCGCTATCGGGCAGAGAACGCAGCCGCAGGGGGTAGGCGATCGCCTCCCCCACCGTCATTCCCAGCAGCTTTGACTCCTGGGGCACAAAAATGATCTGCCGCCGCAGCGACAGCACCGGGATGCGGTGCAGGGGCATGCCTTCAAACAGGATCTCCCCCGTCGAGGGTTCGCTCAGCCGATTGAGCAGGCGCAGCAGGGAGGATTTACCTGCCCCCGAGGCCCCGGTAATGGCGAGGCGATCGCCCCTTTCCACCGCAAAGGACAGGTCGCTGAGCAGATGCTGCAGCCCCACCCGTGTCTGGAGGCTGACCTGCTTCACCTGGAGCTGGGGGGATGATTGGGACACCGTAAACGCCCTCTCTGTGGAAACGACAGATTCTGGATGCTGTGGAGCATTATGCCAGCAGCAGCGCCGTCGAAATCGTCCAGGCGTCCATTAGCAGCAGCAGCACCGTGAAGCCCAGCAGGATAAAGTACATCCACGGTTGGGCCAGGGGCTTTACGTCGGTGGTGTCAATGCCAGTTTGCTCCTGCACCTGGGCCACCAGACGAGCAAAACCCGCCACCCGCATGGGCAGCAGGTAGGCATTTCCCTGGCGATCCAGAAAATAATAGACCAGACCACCCTGCCCGGTGGTGCGCGGCTTCAGGGCCGTAACCTCTGTCCAGGGCAGCGACCATCCCCGTCGCCAGAGGCGAGGCACCCAGGCGGGGTAGGTCACCTGAATGCCCTGGTCATCCAGCACCACCCGCTCGGTCAGTGTGGCGTAGAGCAAACCCGCCCCGATGATGATGGCGATCGCCAGCAAAACTGGGGAAACGGGGGCGGCGGTGGCGTGGGCCAAAAACGGCAGGGGAACCAGCAGGGCCGCATACAGCGCCAGCAGCGTCAGGCGAATGAGGGGCGACAGACGAAACACCAGGGGCGATCGCCCACTTTGGGGCACTGCCTGGGGAGACTCAATGGACGGTAAGGGCTGGGGCAGATCTGGGAATGGGCGGTCTGGAGTCACAGTAACGGCGGAGGTCGCTAAATACTATCCCCTTCGTTCTACCGCAAAGCGAGGGATGGGGCAATTGAATCTTCCAGCCCTCCAAGGGGACGACATCAAAGCAGATTAAGGTAAATACTTTTGCACCACCTGCCATCCGGTGAGGGAGACAGTCAAAAAGCCAATGAGTAGAACCACGTTGGTTCCCACATGCAGGCCACGTGCCCAGGGCCGTTTGGGGCTAATCCGGGTGGCACTCCAGGCAGACAGGAGGGTGAGGGCAACCACCAGTAGTCCAGCGGGCAGGTGGGCGGAATGGCCTAAGTTGCCGTAGTAGCCTAAAGTGCCCACCAGGCCAATGGCTAGCAGCAGCAGCACCAGAAATACCAGAATGCCGCCAATGGTGTAATGGAGGGGACGCAGCCACGGCGGACGTGGCTGGCGGGCTTTACGGTTGTAGAGCAGCCCCAATCCGGTGATGGCTAGAACGACGTAGGCAAAGATAGAAAACCCCATCGACCAGGCAGCGATGTGCCAGAGCCAGAGGAAGGATGGCAGATTCACCTGCGACCTCTTGTGAGCAACATCCTTCCATTATGGCCGCAGGGGCATCACTTTCGGTTTGTCCAACGGAAGGTTAACCAACCGCCAGCTCAAATTTCATGCTGGGTTCCCGATGGGAACGGCTGGAAGCGTCGGTGGGGGCTATCCCTTCGTTTCGCCGTTCAATCTCCTGCTCAGAGAGGTGGGGCTGAGTGGGAGGCGTCGGCTCTTTATCTTCGTCGATACGGAGGCGATCGCACGCAATGGTATCAGACAGAATCGCACTGGCCATCATGCCGCAGTGGATTTCGAGCTGAGCGTGGGGAGGAGCTTCGAAAATGAGACGCTGTCCAGGGAACACCACCCGCTCAAAATACCAGTTGGGGATGTTCGTGATGCGAGCAACCTGGATCTTACTGGTGGCATTGATGTAGCAACAGGCAATGGATTCGAGACAGTTTGCAGGAACGGGATCGATGATTTGAGCCATAACAATTGAGGAGGTTTACGCTGACGTGTAGATTCATATCAAAACGTTAACACCGTGCGATCCCTGCTAGCTGTAAACCCGACTACCAACCGATTATTTTTGAAGTTTTTTAGTGGAGATCAATTTCACTCAGATAGATAAAAGCGTTGCCAGTTAAAGACTGCAGCGATCTCCGCGATCGCCAGAAAATCTAAAGAAAATCTAAAGAGTCACCCAGGACATGCTTCGTATCAAAGGCTTGAGTCCCAGGTCTACGAAATATTAATTTTCGTAAGACTTTCACTCGAAAATTCCCGTAAATTTGCCGATTCATCCAGGAATTTTTGTAGGTGAATTTTCTGGTAAATGCAAGATTCAATACCATTGGGGGATGCCACTGTTAACAAACTTTAACTGGGTAATCTATCTATGCAATTTGATAAAACACCCTCCCGTAGGTAGAGGCTACAAGCTTTTTGAGCAGATTTCTTAAACTGAACTTAGCCAGGTAAGTAGGTAGCCGTAAATAAACGAAGCTATGGCTGGGGGCGCTCCCCCGGTTTTCTAACCTTCGTTTTTCAATGCAGTTCTACTTAGACTAACCTGGGGCTGAACGAATATTGGCCAATCCCCAATATGGCCACAAATTCACCTAATGCGCTGTGAGGCTGATCACACCCCGATGCCGATCTTAACCCTGGCTGGGGCGATCGCCTGGAAAGCCTGATCAACAGGGGGAATCCAACTCCGCGCCAGATGCCCCACGAGTCTGCCAGCGGGTTTTGGGAGAATTGATTGGCTGGATTCCCCTGGGCTAGGCAAAGACCAGGGATCTGCCTTCAGGTAGAGATTTAATAGAGGTAGATCCCATGCACACGGGTGAGGTGGATGGTATCGTGAATATATAAAGATATATAAATATTTTTCTCATCTCTCGGCATCGATCACTCATTGGACACGTTTTATGGAATTGCCACCAACGCTGCTCCAGCAACCGGGTTCCCAGGCCGATCGCATCCTCTATATCCGCCTGCCCTGCAATCCAATCTTCCCTATTGGGGTCGTCTATATTGCCGATCACGTTCACAAAATATTTCCCCGGATTCAACAGCGGATTTTTGATTTAGGGACGGTGCCGCCCCTCGATTTTTCCCGTGCCCTCGATCGCTGCATTGACGAGTTTCGGCCCAGTCTGCTGGTGTTTTCCTGGCGCGACATTCAGATTTATGCACCGGTTGGCGGACGGGGTGGTAATCCCCTGCAGCATGCCTTTGAGTTTTACTACGCCAAAAATCCCCTGGTGCGCCTCAAGGGAGCCTTGGGCGGTCTGAAAGTCACCACCGCTTACTACGCCGAACTCTGGCGCAACCTGGGTTTGATTAAGCGGGGGCTGAAGCGGGCGCAGCGCCATGTTCCCCAGGCGCGGGCAGTGGTGGGCGGTGGGGCCGTTAGCGTGTTCTACGAGCAGATGGAGAAGCTGCTGCCGCCGGGAACCATCGTTTCCGTGGGTGAAGGGGAGTTGCTGCTGGAGCTGCTGCTGCGGGGGCAGAGCATTCACGGCGAGCGCTGCTATGTGGTGGGAGAGACCAAGCCGCGCGATCGCATGATTCACGAAAGCCCCACTCCCTTAGAAAAAACGGCCTGCAACTATTCCTACATTGAGTGCATCTGGCCAGAGTTCGAGTACTACCTGCAGGAGCAGGATTTCTACATCGGCGTGCAGACCAAGCGGGGCTGTCCCCACAACTGCTGCTACTGCATCTATACAGTGGTGGAGGGTAAGCAGGTACGCATCAACCCCGCCGATGAGGTGGTGGCCGAGATGCAGCAGCTCTACGACCGGGGCATTCGCAACTTCTGGTTTACCGACGCCCAGTTCATCCCCGCCCGTCGGTTCATCGACGACGCCATTGAGCTACTGCAAAAAATCCTGGACGCAGGCATGGCGGATATCCACTGGGCCGCCTACATTCGGGCCGACAACCTCACGCCTGAGCTGTGCGACTTGATGGTGAAAACCGGCATGAACTATTTTGAAATCGGCATCACTAGCGGCTCCCAGGAGCTGGTGCGGAAAATGCGCATGGGCTACAACCTGCGCACCGTCCTGGAAAACTGCCGCGACCTGAAAGCCGCCGGATTTAATGACCTGGTGTCGGTGAACTATTCCTTTAACGTCATCGACGAGCGCCCCGAAACCATCCGCCAGACGATCGCCTACCACCGGGAGCTAGAGCGCATCTTTGGGGCCGACAAGGTAGAACCTGCTATCTTCTTCATCGGCCTCCAGCCCCACACCCACCTGGAAGACTACGCCCTGAAAAACGACATCCTCAAGCCGGGGTACGACCCCATGAGCCTGATGCCCTGGACGGCGAAGAAGCTGCTGTGGAACCCCGAACCCCTTGGATCCTTTTTTGGGGAAGTTTGCCTGGAGGCGTGGCGGCGCAATCCCAATGACTTTGGCCGCGAAGTTATGACCATCCTGGAAGAGCGGCTGGGGCGGGCCGATCTGGAAGACGCCCTCTCTGCTCCCATTGGCCAACAGTCCCGCGACCTGGTGACGGTTTCCTAGGGCAGCGTCACGGCTAAAACCCAGGGCAAATCTCCCAGGGTTTACCCTAAGAATCACTCCTGACGGAGCACTGCGCTCAAAAAACGTTCCATACCCATTTCCTTAAAATCCTTTAAGACAGACCTGATACTGACTTGAACTATGCTGGAAGGCTCGATTCTCAAACAACTCAAAGACGCCCATCGCCAGGAAGGCAACGGCAAGCGTCCCCTTAATTTTGGGGTTTACTACAAAAACACGCTGGTTGCCCTTTGCCACGCCTTAGAAGACTCAATTCTGACGGCGAACTATGAGCCGCTTGTGATTACCGCCTTTCAGCGGGGCAAGTGGTACCTGCAGGAGGCCGATCGCTACCATGAGCTGGCCCAGAATTCCCGCGATGTGATCATCATGGCAGCCCCCGATGCCGGGTTTCAGGACCATCCCACCAGCCGGCTTGCCAATGTGCGTCTGGTGAGCCTCACTCCATCCGACCCGGTAGCCCAGGAGTGGCACCTGATTATCCTGTCGCCCCGCTACACGGCCATGGTGCTGTGCCAGGAGCTGTCAGACGAGGACTACGGCCAGTTTGGCCGACCCAAAACCGATCTGGAGCGCAAGTTCTACGGTTTCTGGACGTTTGAGCCGAATCTGGTGCAGGAAACGGCGGAGCTGGCGATCGCCCACCTCCAGCAATACGAACCAGCCCTGGGCGATCGCCTCCGGCAGCAAGTGCAGGACATGGCCAGCACCGCCCCCTCCCAGGATCACAGCAACCTGTCGCCCGTGGAAAACGTCAGTACCATCGTGCAGCGGGTGGTAGATGACCTGCAAACCAGCCAGGATGAGTCGAGTACCACACCCCAGGTCTCCTTTGCCGGGGATGACGCCTTTTCCCGGCTGGACATGAATCTGGTGTCGAATAAGCTCCAGGCCTACCTGCGGCTTTCCCAATTGCTCGACCAGGCTGATGTCAGTAATCCCATGGCAGCAACCGAAGTGGCGGCCCTGGCGGAGGCGATCGGCCAGTTGCTAGATTTGCCAGGATGGCAGCTCCATCGGCTGCGGCTGGCCGGACTGCTGCACCGCCTTGCCTTTTTGCAGGGGGCGGAGGTGGTGCTCAGCCCCAGCGCTTCGCCTCGTTATCCAGACGCCGATGCGGCGGTACCGCCCAGTTGTCCTTTGAATATGGGGACGCAGGCCCTGCGGCTAATGCCCCGGCTGCGGGCGATCGCCACCATCATTACCCACCAGAGCGAATGGTGGAACGGCAGCGGTCAGCCTGCCCGTCTGGCCCACGATGAAATTCCCCTGGAGTCGCGCATTCTCGGTCTGGCTGCCGAGTTCCAGCACCGACTGGCCGCCCACCAGCCCGAAGCCGAAGCGGGCGATCGCTTCAACAGCCATCTCAATCCTGACAAGCTCGACCTGGCCCTGGCAGACTGTGCCCAGCAGGCGGGGGAACGCTGGGATCCCAAGCTGATGGAGGTGCTCGCCCTGCTGGTGAGTGGTCTGAAGCAGGGGCTGAGCCTGTCGGTGGCGTCGCCCAAAATCGCGGCGGGGCTGTGGCTGCTGGATGCCGAAACGGAGACTCCGCTTTTTGCCCTGACCCAGTAAGGAGATTTTTGAGAATGATTCTACCGGACAAGGTAGGGGCAAATGGCCATTTGCCCTTACCAAGGGTTTAACCAAAGGTAAATTTTTTCCTGGAAATCTCCTTTGCCCTTACCAACCGTTTAACCGAAGGTAAATTTTTTCCTGGAAATCGCCTTAGATGGGCGATCGCCTCTCTATATCAAATCAGCAGTTCAGGCAAGAAAATTGCCAACCTTTCACACAATCAGGGGCGTTCCGGGAACTCTAGAGGCGAATCTGAAATTCCCTCTACGTGGGTTCAGCTCAATGCAGTTACCATCTTCCTCAAAGGTCAAGATTCTGCTGGTGGAAGATAATCCCTTAAACCAGCGCATTCTGCTTAAGCAGCTTGAAAAACTGGGCTATCCCTGCGAACTCGCGACGGACGGATGGGCCGCGTTAACGGCGATCGCCACGGCCCATTACGACATTATTTTGATGGACTGCCAGATGCCCGAGCTGGATGGCTATGACACGGCCCTAAAAATTCGCCAGGAAGAAGCCCACACCGCATCTCCCCCCGCCATTATCATTGCTATCACCGCCAATAGCGACCAGGACAGCCGCGCTCAGGCATTTGCCGCTGGCATGGATGACTTTTTGAGTAAGCCCCTTTCCATGTCCTGCCTGAAATTTACGCTGCATCGCTGGATCCAGCGCCAGGGGCTTGACGTCATCTCACCGACCCCGGTAGGGGGTGGTGCCACCCTCGACTTTGACCCCAGGGTGGCGCTCCGCGACCATCTAGATCGGTCCCAGCTCGCTCTCTTTTCTGAACATGATGAGGCGTTTGAGCGATCGCTTATTCACCTGTTTCTCCGCGACAGCCACGATAGGCTACATCAGTTGAGGGTGGCGGCCCAGGACGGGGACGCTGCTGCGGTAGAACATCTGGCCCATGCTCTGAAAGGCGCGAGTGCCAGTATTGGTGCGGGAGTGATTTGCGCGATCGCCAGTAACCTGGAAAGCCAGGCCCGACAGCAGCGTCTCTGGTTCACCCATCAACAAATCGATCGCCTGGAGGCATCGCTGCAGCTCATCGGCCACCTGGTTGACTTTAGCGATCGACCGCAGCCGGAGGTTGATGCGCCTCAGCATAGTATTTAATGAGCAGCAGACAGTTGCGCTGGTCGTCAATGCGCGAATAGCTCAGGGAGCTGGAAATTTGCTTCATCAGCCCCAGACCCCGCCCCCCTTCAGCGTTTTTATCGACGCGATCGCTGGCATGGGCGAGGTAGTCGTCAAAGTCAAACCCTGGCCCATAGTCCCAGATGCGAATTTCTGAGCAGTGGTCGCCAACCTTCACCTCAATGTCGATTGGGGTGTCGACGGGCAGCCCCCGATGGGCGTGGCGAACGGCATTGGTAAATCCCTCGGCGAGTGCAAGCTGACATTGTAACCAGATTGGTGGCGGCATCTTGGACGCTCGGAACTGATCAAACCAGGTGAGTACCTGAGCAAGTGCATTGAGATCAGTCGGCGTTTGCAGCGATGCTTGCTGAGAGAACGTTAACGGCATTGATCCCTTTACGTTATCTGAGTGAGCGAGTGGTAGGGTGCGACCTTTACGGCTGGCATTGGCTCACGGAGAAATGGCACGTCAAACGGCGCAGAGAAACAACTTTGCGCCGCTAAACCGACCCATCTTAAAACCGGATGCCCGTCCCGGAGTAAGAACTGCGTTATTTCTTTACTACGGTAAGCTGAGATAGGCTGTTCATCAACCGTCTTCGGTATTTCTTGATAAGGTCAATAAAATTTACTCAAGGTAGAATCTCCGGGAACACGTTGCTGACATTCAAACTTAATCTAGTTTGAGATCTCGTTTGGGATCGTGGCTGTGATCAGGAGGCTGACCCCATTCAAATTTGATTCGGTTGCTGTGTAATACGGGTTTCCCATGCCAAAAGTTCTTGTAATCGATGATGACCCAGCAGTGCGGACATTTCTCGCGAAATCCCTGCAGGGACAGGACTATGAGGTGATTGTTGCCAGTGACGGCAAAACCGGATTAGACATGGCGCGATCGCTACGTCCCGGCTTAATCATCTGCGATTGGCTCATGCCAGGGATGGACGGGTTGTCAGTCTGTCGCCACATCAAGGCCGACCCGGCCATGACCACAACGTTTTTTATCCTGCTGTCGGCCCGTGGGGAAGTGGAAGATCGGGTGAAGGGGCTGGATACAGGGGCGGACGACTTTCTGGCCAAACCAGTCGATTTCAGCGAACTGCGGGCACGGGTGCGGGCGGGGCTGCGGCTGCACCAGGTAAGTGAAGACCTGCACCTGCAAAAGCAGATTCTGGAGACCGAACTCCATGAGGCTGCCGACTACGTGCGATCGCTCCTGCCTGCTACCCTGAACGACAAAGTCTTGATCGACTCCCGGTTTCTGCCATCGCGCCAGTTAGGGGGCGACTGCTTCGACTACTTCTGGCTGGATCCGGATTTTCTGGTGATGTATCTCCTGGATGTGTCGGGTCATGGCCTGGGGGCGGCCTTACCCTCCATTTCGGTGCTCAACGTACTCCGCTCCCAATCCCTGCCGGACGTGAATTTCTACCAGCCCCACGCCGTCCTCAAGGCCCTCAATGAAACCTTCCAGATGAACGACCAGAATGAAAAATATTTCACCATCTGGTACGGCGTTTATAACCGCACGCGGCGGCAGTTGATGTACTCCAGCGGTGGCCATCCCCCCGCCATTCTCATCACCCCTACGAACGGCCAGCTCCAGGTTTCGCGCCTGCGGACGCCTAATCTGCCCATTGGGATGCTGAGCGAGGCCGAGTTTAGCAGCGATCGCCAGACCGTTCCGCCCAACAGCATCCTCTACATCTTCAGCGACGGGGTTTATGAAACGTTTGACTACGAGAACCAGCAGCAGTTCGATGAAATTTGGGGTTTAGACGCCTTTGTAGAGTTACTGCTGACCCATTCGCCCAAGGGTAACCTGGACGACGTGCTGCAGGATATCCAGGCGATGCGCGGTAAGATTACCTTTCCCGACGATTTGTCGCTGCTGAAGATCGAATTCCCCTGACGCCCCAACCCTTCCCACCATGACCGACGCTCTTGACCAGGCCGTCCAATATCTGACGGGCACCGCCCCCCGTCCGCCCGCCGCCCCTGCCCTGGTGGCGGCCCTTGAACAGGCCGAAAAGGCGGCCAGGCAGCTAAAAGTTCCCTGCACCTACGACCAACTGGTCGGTACCTGGCGCTTGAGATTTATTACGGGCACGAAGCGATCGCGCCAGCAGGCAGGCGGACTTCTGGGCGCGGGACGGTTTTTACCCTCCTGGCTCGCCATCCAGATTACCTACACATCCACCCCGCCTCACCAGGATGCCCAGATGGCGGCGTTTCTAACCGAGTTTCAGGGGGGCACGGTTCAGAACACGGTACGGCTGGCTGGATTGTGCCTGGAGGTGGCAGGGCCAACCCGACTTTGGCCAGGTACCCACATCCTAGCCTTCGATTTCCCGCGCCTGGCGCTGTCCGTGGCGGGGCTGTCGCTCTACCAGGGCTACATTCCTCAAGGCAAAGACCGGGAAACCCGCTTTTATAATCAGCCCCTGAAGGAGCAAGCTTTCTTCAATTACTTTTTGATTGAAGACACCCATCTCGCTGCCCGTGGGCGTGGCGGCGGTCTCGCCCTCTGGGTGCGTGCGTGGCCCTAGCCCGATGTGCTCCCCTGGGAGAGTGACGCTGAGTGGGTAGCGGGTAGCGATCGCAAGTATGCCATCACCACCTCCGCACAGCGGACGGGGCGGGCCTGCAGGATGAGATGGGGGCCGGGAATTTGCACCACCTGCAGGTCGGGGATGAGCTGCTGGAGAGTAAAGAGCGATCGCGGTGGCACGAGGCGATCGTACGTTGCCTGGATGTAGCAGCAGGGAATTTCGATGGGGCGATGGCGGGCACGGAGGTTGTTAAGCAGGCGGAGCCGGTAGGCGATGGTGGCGGGCGGCACATAGGCCAGCACTTCCTGCAGAGATTCCACCAGATCGCTGCTGGCCTCCAGCCCCAGGCACAGAAGTTTCAGCGCAAAGGGAGGCAGCGGCAGGCGTAGAATTAGCCTCAGGGGGATAAAGTTTAGCAGTCGCAGCAGCAGCGGACGGGGCGATTCGGCAAAGGTTGCGCAGAAGATGATGCCTTTGATGCTCTCGGAATCGCGGCTGGCCAGCTCCAGGGCAATCGGCCCGGAGAAGGATTCTCCCAGCAGCACCACGTCGCCGCGCATGGCCAGATCTTCGGCCACCACTTCCACCAGATTGGGGTAGTCCAGCAGGTCGGTTGGCGAATAGTTGACCACGTAGGCCTCCAGCTCAGGGGGCAACTCGTCTAGCAGGGGTTGAAACATACGTCCCGTGCCGTCCAGACCGGGCAGTAAAACGAGGTTGAAATTTTGCCAGTCGGAATCGCTCATGAAGCGTCAGTTGCCTATTGCGTCTCCACCTTCACCTTAACTTTGGGTAGAGGGAGGGGAAATGGGTCAAAGGTGTGAACTCACGGGCGCTGCTACCCCTGGGGCTGCGCAGGGGCAGTTGTGGCCCACTGCTCGACCCACTGGCGGGCGGTGTTGATGGGAATGGCGAAGCCCAGACCCTGGGTTCCAGTGATCATAGCGGCGTTGATGCCAATTACTTCGCCCTGCTGGTTGAGTAGAGGACCGCCGGAATTGCCTGGGTTAATAGCCGCATCGGTTTGTAGAAAATCTGTTTGTCGGTTGGGTGCCCTGACATCGGCGCTGTTGCGTCCGGTGGCGCTGATGATGCCGACGGTGACGGTGTGGCTCAGCCCCAGCGGGTTGCCAATGGCGATCGCCAGTTCCCCTGGCCGCACGCTGTCCGAATCTCCCAGGGTGGCGGGCGATAAATCGGCTGCCTCCACCCGCACCAGGGCCAGATCCAGGCTGGCATCCTGGCTGAGCACCTGACCCGGCAGCGATCGCCCATCGTGGAGCGTTACCTGCATCTGATCCGTCGCCCCCACCACATGGGCATTGGTGAGGATCAGGCCAGCGGCGTCGATAATGATGCCTGTGCCCATCCCAGGCAGCCCAGGGTTGGGCAGCAACCCTTCTCCCTGCATCAGGTTTTGGGGCACGGAGCTGGGGGCATGGGGCAAAAACTCCGTTTGCGGCCCGGATGGCCCCGGCGCTGGGGTGAACTGGCCCTGCTCAGCAGCACCCCAGGGTTCGATTTTGACGATGGTGGGGCTGACCCGCTCTACCACATCGGCTACAGACACCAGCCCGGCCAGGTCGCCATTGATCTCGGCTGTCCGGCTAGGGGCTGCCCGGTCGGTTGCCTGTCCATCCCCATCGTCCCTGGGCAGGGCGGAGGGTGTCACATGGGGGCGGTTAGGGGTGGCTGCAAAAGGGAGGGAGCGAGACGTGTCGGGGGTGGCTCCCCAGCGATCGCTCAATAGGGCTAATCCTAAAAAGGCGATCGCCAGCCAGAGGAGCTGGGTACGCAGGGTGATGACAGGGCGGGAAGGCGGTCGCCGCCGGGGAGCCGCGCTGGCGGAGGGTCGCTGGCTGACCTGGGTAAGGGAGGGATTGCCTTCCTGGTGGGGTGGGGAGTTCCGGGGCGGGGGATTTCGGGGCGGGGGATGATGCATAGGGGCCGAACCAGCAATGATGAATCAAGCAGTCAATACAATTGTATTACATAAAGGTTAATTCGCCGTGGTGCGCCCGGACGATTTCGCGGGACAGGCTCAGGCCCAGCCCCACTCCTTCTATCTTACGGGTGCGAGATGGGTCCCCCGATGGAAGCGATCAAAGATGCGATCGCCCTCTGCTGGGGAAAGATCACAGACCGAGTGGGTGATGCAAATCTGCACGATGGCCGCCCGTCGCCGGTCGGTAGTACCCACGGGAATATGCTGATCAAAGCCTGTAACGGTGACTTGCTGAATCGCCATCGTCAATATGGCGTTACGCTTTCGCGTTAGGACATTCAAGAGGTTTGGAACCCCTGCGACGCGGGGGTTCCAAACTCAAACCTTAGCCCGTAGGGCTATAAGTACGTGATCAGAAATAAAGCCAGTGGGGTTTGCCCCCCGTCGAGAGGCAAACCCCACCATAGCTTTGTTTATTCATGGCTACCTACTTAAAACGTGGCAAACTCTTCCATTCCCAGGGGAGGCGTTTGCCACGTTTTTAATAGTTTTTTATGATTTGTGGAGTTTTAGCCTACCGCGAATTGACTACTTTGTCGTCTTGCAGGGTAGTGCGTTCGGCCACATCGGGATACAGTCCAGCAAAGTCTTCCACCGCATCGGCTGACTCTTTCGCGATGCGCTTAGCTCGCTCCACAGGTTGCCCCTCTACTTCTTCAGCCTCTGCCTGCCATTCGCCCGTGGTTTTGGGACGGTCAGAAGCATCATTGTGAATCGTTTCCTTAATATCACGGGGAAGTTCTCTGTAATTGCGGGGGTGATCTGCTTTTGCAGGGGTTGCGGCTGTAAGTACGAAGCTGGCCAAAAGAAGGGCAAAAACGGCGCTTAATCTAATTCTTTGAAGCAGATGGTAGAACCGAGTAGTCAATGCGGATAAAGTGTTCATCATGGTAAAAATCCGGAGCTTTGCTGCTCTCTGCTAAACAAATTCGTGTGTCGATACAAGGCATGCTCATCAGGCTACTTTGTGTAGTTGGCAGGAGAATCTGTCAAGGGTAATAAATATTGATCAAGAAAAACCCATTAAAATCCACTTATTGATTTGCTAAGTTACACCTTTTGATAGGTTCTGATGCCCCTCCTGGGTATACGTTATCGTTGTTGTGCCATGGTTAGGTGATTTCTGAAAATAATCCTACCCGACGATGTAAGGGCAAATGGCTATTTGCCCCAACCAACCGTTTAACTTGGAGTAGAATTGTTCCCAGAAATCGCCTCACTAATCCACAGGAATATCTAAGTAGAACTGTATTGAAAAACGAAGGTTAGAAAACCGGGGGAGCGCCCCCCCGGTTTTCTAACAAGAATTTAATCGTGCTGACCTACTTATTACGAAATTGAGTGACTTGAACTCGATTAGATAATTTTTTGAGGGACTTTAAATCGAGCTGTGGATATGCCCTTTGACCTACACCGCTTACTGCTCGCAGAGGGGACAAAGCTCTGTCTGCAGCGTGATTCAGCCATAGTTTCACATCCTGTACAAAAGACTATTAGCGTACAGCGATGTATTTTATGAAACCAAACGTTTGTATGAAACGATTCTCAGTAGTTAGAACCTGGGTGACGAACGCCCTGTTTTCCGTGGTGGCGATCGCCCTGATCTGGCAAAGCTTTCCCTTTTTGAATACCGTTGCGATCGCGGCTCCAACGCCCCTGCTGGCAGCTAATACCAGCGCTCAGGCACATGATGCGGCTAACGATGTGCGTGCTGGGTCCAAAAATCTCATCCAGGAAACAAAAGACAAAGTCGAGCGGGCAGCTAACAGCAATGCATCCAAGGTCGATCGGGCCGACGATAGTGGCAGCTTTGTAGAGCGGAAAGCGCGCCGTGATCAGGCTCGAATCCATCAGCGTGCTGAAGAAGATGCAGCTCGGACTGAAAGAGCTGTGGACAAATCTACCAATGCGTTCAAAGATGCCGTGGACAATATCAAGGATGCCTTTAGCAACTAGGCAGGCTTGATGCCCTGAGCAATCAAGGGGTTTCCCCTACCTACAAGTCAGTCCGGGATAGATGGCTATCCCGGACTGACTTTCTTCAGGCACAATACGTTATCCGCCATTCACTAAACTGCATAAGACCTGAATGAGTGAGATCGTTGCGCAAAATGGGCGATCGCACGGCTTCAGGGCTATGTCAGGCCTTTAGTAGCCACATTTGGGCTGTTCGAGGTGGCATATAAAGGGTAAAAGTATTGCCCGATAGATCCATGACGTGCTTGTGAATCAGATCCTGGTAACGGCCTGGATTGGTTAATCCATAGGTGTTAAAAGTTGCCCACTGTTCAACGCTGCTTTTGTTGATCGCAACGATCCCTTTTGACCCCCGCCGGAAAACAAGTAAGACATCCGTTTCGTACAGCAGGTGCATCTGTTCGCCATGGACTGCGTTGTGGAATTGGATCATGTCCACGATATCCGGGCGCTTGTAGAGATCAAACCAGCGATCGCGATCTTCAGGATAATAAGACTCATTATGGTCAGAATAAATGAGGGGAACACCGCCATCCCGCCCCAGGAGATAGGCGTGGGCCAGATGCTCATCCTGACGATCTAATAGCCAGGAGCGGAATCCATTGTTGTGAGGGACATCGTGATTCACCACGAAGGTGACTGCACGGTTCCACGGTAGGGCGTTTCCGTAATTTTGAGGTTTGACTAAGCTCCGTAACGAGCCGCCAAAGCCAAATGCTTCACGGATGGTTTGAAAGAGAGGAAAGTCGTAGGCCGAGATCCACGTTTCTCGCAAAAATGGGTCAAGAAAAACCGCCTCATCGTGATCGCTACCCGTCAATACTTCGCCAAACCAGAAGCGATCGCGCCGACCTGAATGGTCAACAAGGGTATCAATCATCCTTTCGGTGATGTGTTTGATGGCATCAATCCGGAACCCATCAAACCCCATATCAATCAGCGCGTCCACCATTTTGCCCTGCTGATCGAGGACCCAATCTGAATCCTTGAGATCGGGCAGCCCTGACAGGTTTCGAAACTGGACGGCTCCCCGATCTCCCCATTCATGGGGAGCGATATCGCCTGCCTCATTAAAATCCCAGGGAGAAAACAGCCCCTGGCTGAGGTCGCCATAAAGTTGGTTTTCAGCGTACAACTCGGGTTCCTTTCGGTAAAGCTCCAGTTCGGCTTCACCTGGAAAGTTGCGGCGATCGGTTCGGGCTTCGTTTGCCATGTGATTAATCACCAGGTCGGCGTACACTTGCAGCTTGAGAGCACCGCTGTGACACTTCTCAATCAACTTTTCCAGGTCTCGCTTACCCCCGAGATAGGACAACAAAACTCGATAGTCTTTAGGCTGATACCGTTGCCACCATTGATCTCCTTTGGGATCGGAGTAAAGCACAGGCGGAACCAAAATTGCTCCATACCCTGCTTCGCGGATGGCATCAAGGTTGTCAATGATATCTGTGTATTTCCAGTTAAAGGTGTGGAGAATTACGTTTCGCATTGTCTTAGGGGCGTAAAGTGAACTACCGATATAAACAAAAGGCGAAAACAATATTCCTGAAATTGCTAAAAATTATCTTATTAAAAATTCTCTCGTTGCGTCAACTTAGGAGATTTTGGAACACAATCTTGCCAGATGACGTAGGGGCAAATGGCCATTTACCCTTACCGACTGCTTAACCGAAGGTGAATTTTTCCTGAGAATTTCCTAAGCAGTCAATGGTATTGGGTTTTACCTTTTCGACCTAACTTACTGATGGCGATCGCATGAGTGCCTTGATGTGTATCCAGCTAAAATAAGCACCAAAAACTATCTTTTCAATAGTCTGGTGTGATGCCGGGACATTGGCGTAACTGAATAGTGGCCTAATGTTGCTCTAAACCAGCAGCATACTTCGTGCCACGGGTCGCCACACCATGAATAAAAAATAGCATCAAGGATTCGATCTTCTGGCGAAGACTATTGCCGTTAAAAATCGTGAACTTGGGTAAATAGTGTAGCCAGAGGCACAAAAAGTGGTTCGCCATTTAATGAATACTCTCTGGAGGTTAAATGTAGCCTTTTTAACTTCTTCTAGCTCCCCTTGAAGCCTGCTCGAAAACCCCGTTAGAGAATTGGAAATCCAAAAACTCTGGCAGGTTTTTGGATAGGCCCTAAGAGATCGAGCATTCTTCGTAGTAGGGTACTTGTATGATGTGGAATCGGAAACGAACACGGCTGTTGCTGGCCAGTGCAGCGCTGAGTTTGTTCGTTGTGATTGTTGCTAACGTGTTTCCGTCGTCTCCTTTTGGAGCAACCAGTTCGGCTAGTGCTATTCCGCCGGTGCAGGTGGCCCAGGCGGCGTCTGATGTTGAGTCGGCCTGTGGCGATCGCCCCTCCTCCCCCCGCCATTTCCAGATCCAGGGCAACGCTGAAACCGTCCACTGGGGCTTTTTCAGCAAAACCCTTCCTCCGGTGCTGAATGTCCAGCCCAAGGACTTTGTCACGATGGATCTGATCACCCACCATGCTGGGGATGATTATGAGCGCATGATCAAAGGCGATCCGGGCATTGAGAGTATTTACCACTGGACTGAAACCGAACAGACTGTGTCGAATCGGGGGCCAGGGGTGCATGTGCTAACCGGGCCGGTGTATGTGTGTGGGGCAGAACCCGGTGATCTGCTGGAAGTGCGAATTTTAGACCTGAAGCCCAAGCCCAGCGGCAACCCCCTCTATGCAGGGAAAACCTTTGGCTCCAATGC
>JAYKGU010000182.1:0-13520 GCA_035285585.1 Synechococcales cyanobacterium | reverse complement strand
TGCTGGAGACCTGGAGGTTTTCCGCCTGTCCTCCAAGAGCCACTGGGACGTGCCCATTCTGGTAAACGGCGAAACCATCCACGTCCTGGCCAGCCACCCCACGCCGCCGGTGTTCGACGGGCCAGAGGACTTCAACGGTCGCCGCAACCACGATGAGATTCGCTTCTGGTCCGACTATGTGACCCCTGGGGAAGGCGGCTACATCTACGACGATGCTGGTGAAACAGGTGGCCTGGAGCCAGGGGCGAAGTTTGTGATCATGGGCGACCAGAACGCCGACCCCTTCGACGGCGACAGCACTGACGACGCTATTCTGCAACTGCTAGATAACCCCCTGGTGAACGTGTCCCTCACCCCCAGCAGCGAGGGCGCGGTGGATGCAGCGGAGATTCAGGGCGGCGCTAACGACGCCCACCTGGGCAATCCGGCCCTGGACACGGCAGACTTCGCGGATGGCACCCCCGGCAACCTGCGGGCGGATTACGTACTGCCCTCCTTTAACCTGGAAATCACCGAGGCGGGCGTCTTCTGGCCCGAGCAGGACGATCCCCTGTTCCCCATTGTGGGCAACTTTGACCCGGCTATCCCCGGCTTCCCCAGCTCTGACCACCGGCTGGTCTACGCCGATGTGCTGGCGGCGGGAGATTTACCCAATGGCGATCGCCAGTTCGTCTCCAGACTGGAATTCCTGGGCGAGGTCACCTTCGACACCGGCTTTACCTTTGAAGGTACGGAGGTGGGCGGCCTGTCGGGCCTCACCTACAATCCCACCCAGGGCGTCTTCTACGCCCTATCGGACGATCGCAGCAGTATCAACGACGCCCGCTTCTACACCCTGGACATCGACCTGAGCGATGGCTCCCTGGACGAGGGGGATGTGGAATTCCTGGATGTCACCACCCTGCTGGATGTGACGGGTGCGCCGTTTGCGCCATTCAGCACCGACCCCGAAGGCATTGCCTACAGCAGCATCGGCACGATTTACGTCTCCTCCGAAGGCGACGCCAACGCCCTGATTGCCCCGTCCATCACCGAGTTCTCCCTGACGGGCGAGCAAATCACCAGCCTGCCGGTGCCCGACAAGTTTCTGCCCACCGCCGACCAGAGCAGCGGCATCCGCAACAACCAGGCGTTCGAGAGCCTGACCATTACCCCCGACAACCGCTTCCTCTACACCGCCACGGAAAACGCCCTCTTCCAGGACGGCACCGCCTCTACCCTGGAAGACAGCAGCCTGGTGCGGGTGATCCAGTACGACCTGACCACGGGCGAGCCGGTGAAGGAGTTCTTCTACGAGACAGACCCCATTCCCGTGGAGCCGATTCCCGCCGATGGGTTTGCCGACAATGGCCTGGTGGAACTGCTGGCGATCGACAATAGCGGCACCCTGCTGGCCCTGGAGCGCTCCTTTGCCGTGGGCGTGGGTAACTCCATCCGGCTCTACGAAGTGCGCACCCAGCTCACCACGGACGTGAGCGACTTCGACGGTCTGACGGTGCCCGACGGCACGCCCTTCGACGCCGAGCCGGGGGATCTGTTTGGCGTGGATGCGATCGCCACCAAAGAACTCCTGCTGGACTTCAGCGACCTGGGCATCACGCTGGATAACAGTGAGGCTCTGGCCTTTGGCCCCACCCTCCCTGACGGGCGGCAGTCCTTCTTCGTGGTGAGCGACAACAACTTCAACCCCACCCAGTTCACCCAGGTGCTGGCCTTCGCCCTGGATCTGGACAGCATCCCGGCGGTGCCCCCCACCCTGGAAACGCCGCCCCAGATTCGCTTCGGCGACCCCGAAAATCCCGATCTGGACG
The DNA here is from genome assembly GCA_035285585.1 of Synechococcales cyanobacterium. Lineage (GTDB taxonomy): Bacteria > Cyanobacteriota > Cyanobacteriia > CAKZMO01 > CAKZMO01 > JAYKGU01. Next base: position 11,709 of record JAYKGU010000182.1, on the reverse strand, counting down.
AAGAATCTGACCCGGACGACCCCGCCATCTACGTCCACCCCACCGACTCCTCCCAGAGCTTCGTGATCACCACGTTGAAGAACACCGGCCTGAAGGTGTTCGACCTGGAAGGGAACGAAATCCAGGACATCTCGCCTGTTGGGGTGCGCTACAACAACGTGGACCTGATCTACGGCTTTGATCTGGGCGGCGAGAAAGTGGATATTGCGGTGGCGAGCGATCGCGCCAATGACACCCTGGCCATCTTCCGCATCGACCCCAACACCCGCCAGCTCACAGACATCACCGCCGACGACCTGTCCGCCGCCGACTTCTCCATCTTCGGTGTGGACGACGGCGAGCAAACCGCCTACGGTCTGGCCACCTACACCAGCATCGTGGACGGCACCCCCTACGCCTACGTCACCCAGGCCGATGGGGACAAAGTGGCCCAACTGAAGCTGATGGACGCAGGCGATGGCACCATCACGGGCGAGGTGATCCGCACCCTGCAACTGCCCGTGCCCACGGGCGACCCCGAAGACTCCCAATCGGAGGGCATCGTCATCGACCGGGAAACGGGCGTTGGTTATGTAGCTCAAGAAGGCGTGGTTGGCATCCTCAAGTTCAATGCCGAACCGGGCATCACCGACGCCCTCACCGTCGTGCAGCCCCTCCAGTCTGAGGATGAGGCGGGCTTTGAGCAGTCGGCGGACGACCCCAACGTCTTCGTGCCCATCAGCACGTCGCCCCTGCTGCCCGATGCCGAAGGCTTGACCATCTACTACGCCGCCGATGGTGAGGGCTACCTGATTGCCTCCAGCCAGGGCGACAGCACCTTTGCCATCTTCGATCGCCGCACCGAGCAATACCTGGGCAGCTTCGCCATTGAAGACTACCTGGGCATCGACGGCGTCGAGGAATCCGACGGTGCCGACATCATCAACGTGCCCCTGGGCGACGCCTTCCCCAACGGTCTGCTGGTGGTGCAGGACGGCTCCAACGAGCCAGCGGTGGTCTTCCAGGATCCGGAAGACGGCGAGATCCAGAACTTCAACGCCAACTTCAAATACATCGACTGGGCCGACATCGTGGCCAACTTCGACGGCGACCTGGTGATCGACACCGAAGGCTACGACCCCCGCAACCCCAACATCGACACCCTGCCCAACGGCGTGGCCAGCGGCGACGTCAGCCAGGATGCGGTGGTGCTGTGGGCGCGCAGCCTGCGGGTGGGTGAAATTACCTTCGAATACGCCACCTCGGCAGACTTCGACACCCTGTCTGGCACGGTAACAGCCACCGTCACCGACTCGGATGTGCCCGTCAAAGTCGAAATCGACGGCCTGGAGTCCAATACCGAATACTTCTACCGGGTTACCGATGCCGCTGGCGAGACGGAAGTGGGCCGGTTCGTCACCGCCGCCGAAGTCGGTGAATTTGCCGGACTCAACTTTGGCATCACGGGCGACTGGCAGCAGGCTCCGCCCTACCCCTCACTGGGTCTGGCGGCTGAAAGCGACCTCGACTTTTTCATCAAGCTGGGAGACACCATCTACGCGGACGCGGAAACCCCAGCCCTGCCGGGGGTGACCCAGGCGCGCACCCTGGAGGAGTTCCGGATCAAGCACGCTGAGGTGGTGGGCGATCGCTTCGGAGCCAATTTTGTCTCTGACCTGTACAAGTCCACTTCCATCTTCGCCACCATCGACGATCACGAAGTGGTGGACAACTTCGCTGGCGGTGCTGCCCCCGGCGAATCCCCCGACGCTCCGGACATCGGTTCATCCCCCGACCCGCTGTTTACCGACGATGTGGAGTTCGTCAACGACACCCAGGTCTACGAGGAAGCCCTGCAGGCTTACCAGGAATATCACCCGATTCGCGACCAGTTCTACGGTGAAACCGGCGACGATCGCACCGCTGGCGAACGGCAGCTCTACCGCACCCAGGACTTTGGCAGCGATGCCTCCATCTTTGTGCTGGACAGCCGCTCCTTCCGCGACGACCAGCTGGAGCCGGTGGATCTGGCCAATCCCGTGCCCTTCATCGTCGAAACCTTCAATCCCGATCGCACTCTGTTGGGCGAGGCTCAGCTCGAACTGCTCAAGCGGGATTTGCTGGACGCTGAGGAGCAGGGCACCACCTGGAAGTTTGTGGTGATTCCGGAACCGATTCAAAACTTTGGCGTGGTCAATGCCGAAGACCGCTTTGAGGGCTACGCCGCCGAGCGCACCGAGCTGCTGAAGTTCATCGACGACAACAGCATCGACAACGTGGTATTCCTGGCGGGCGACTTCCACGGCACCCTGGTGAACAACCTCACCTACCAGCTCGGCCCCGGTCAGGAGCAGATTGCCACTAACGCCTTTGAAATCGTCACGGGTCCGGCGGCGTTCTTCGAGGGACGGTTTGGCCCCGCAGTTGTCAATATCGCCGCTGCCGCCGGACTCATCAGTCCTGAAGAGCTAGCCTTCTACAACTCGCTGCCCATCGCCCCCGATACGGACAATATCCTCAACGATCGCGACGATTTCCTCGAAAGTCTGATCAACGAGCAAATCGATCTGTTCGGCTACGACCCCATCGGCCTGGACAATAACCTGGATATTGCCGAGGGCTTGATTGACGCCACCCTGCTCCAGGGCGACTACGTCTCGGCCCACACCTTTAGCTGGACCGACTTCGACATCGACGCCGACACCCAGGCCCTCACCGTGACCACCTACGGCATCGACGCCTACAGCGAGGCGGAACTGCTGGCCAACCCCGATGCGATTATCAACCTGGAGCCGCGCATCGTCAGCCAGTTTGTGGTCAACCCCACCCTGTCCACCGAAATTGTGGGCACCGATGGGGACGATCGCCGCGCCGGTACCAGTGCCGATGAAGTGTTCACGATGGGTGCGGGTAATGACGTGGTCAACGCCGGTTTGGGCAACGATGAGGTCGATGGTGGCGCTGGTCGGGATATTATTTCGGGCGATCGCGACAGCTTCCGGGAGGGCGGCAACGACATCCTCTCCGGCGGCGACGGCAACGACCGGATTGACGGGCGGGGCGGCGACGACCAGATCTTCGGCGGCAACGGCAACGACAACCTCTTTGGCAACTACGGGGACGACCTGCTCTCCGGCGGTTTGGGGAATGACAACCTCAATGGCGGCAACGGCAGCGACACCTATGTGTTCGCCCCTGGGGAAGGTACGGACACCATCCGGGGCTTTGATGTCTCCGAAGACTTCATTGCCCTCACCGGAGGATTGAGTGGGGCCAGCGTGGGCATTGCCCAGGTGGGCCGCCACACCGAGATCTCGGTTGGCTCTGAGACCCTTGCCGTGCTGCGTCGGGTAGACGCCGATGACCTGATTGCAGCGGCAGACACCGTGTTTATCACCCTTTAGAATGTCCAACCGGTAGGGGATTGGCAATGCCAATCTCCTACCCCAGGAATTCCACCTTACTAAATTCGCAATCCTAAGTGGGGGTTGGGTTCTGGACTGGGCGCTTGCCCAAGCCTCACAGTCACGATCACAACCTATAATCGGCTTCACTGGGATTGCCACGGGCGATCCCAGTTTTTTGTATTTCTTAAGAAAAATACCCGACTAATCTGACTAATCTGACTTGCCTGCATATTTTGTGGCTAATTATGATTGGAGTGCAGTGCGGGTAGTGTCTGATATCGTGATTTGCCCGATGCTTCTGGCGTAACATCGTTACGCTTCCTGGACATAATAATTTTTATGGTAAGACTCCTAGATTCAACCTTGAGGGAAGGGGAGCAGACACCCGGTGTGTACTTTCCTCCAGACGTCAAACTGGCGATCGCCCAACACCTCGATAACCTGGGGGTAGACCTGATTGAGGCAGGCAACCCCGCCGTTGATCCGGCTATTGCTGCGGCAGTTACCCACATTGCACAGGCCGGACTCAAGGCAAAAATTGGCGCGCATTCCCTCTGTCGGATCGACCATGTGCAGCAAGCCCTGTCCTGCGGGGTTGATTTCCTGGGTACTTTTTTCTGTGTCTCGCCCCTGCGGTTAGAGCGTGACTATCACATTTCCCTGGAGGCGGCCATCGAAAAGGTGGTCACCGTTATCACCTACGCAAAAGCTCAACGGCAGGATATCCTGGTTCGCTATACCCCAGAAGACACGGTGCGATCGCCGTTAGAGAATGTGACAGCAGTGGCGATCGCGGCTGTTCAAGCCGGAGCCGATATCATCAGCATTGCAGACACCACAGGCTATGCGACACCGTTTCAACCGCACCGCTCCATATCGCGCTATGTGCGCGCCCTGAAACAGGCTCTGGTTGAGCGGAATTTGTCAGCCCAAATTGCGGTCCACTGCCACAATGACCGGGGTTTGGCCCTGGCCAATGCCCTGGATGCCTATCAGGCAGGTGCCGATATCATTGACGTTAGCGTCATGGGGTTAGGCGAACGGGCCGGAATTGTCGATTTGGCCGAGCTGCTCATCAACCTGCTGGATGTTGAAAGAAACTATTCCTGGAATTTAAGCGTTTTACCAGCGCTATATGCTCTTGTAAGCCAGCAAAGCCATATTCCCCTATCGCCCCACCACCCCGTCGTTGGCAAAAATGCCTTTACCCACTCCGCAGGGGTTCACGTCAAAGCCGTGGCGCAGGATGAAACCCTCTATCAAAGCATCAATCCCAAGCTGTTAGGCAAGGAAAGTCAGGTTAGCTTGGGGATGCAGTCAGGATGTACCTCGGTGGAGTTAATCCTCAGTCAAATTGGAAAAATCGACCTGGCTAACGACCGAACGTTTGTTACTAAAGTTCTGTCTGAAGTTAAGGAAATGATCAAGTCAGGAACTCCAAAGGAGATTGAAAGCGAATTGAAAAAAATAGTAGAGCTTTATGCTCAAGGCCACTACGCTCAAGCAAGTTTTAAGTACATGGCCATAAATAAAAACAGTGGGGTGCGCCCCCCCGCAGGGGGCGCACCCCACCAAAGCGTCGTTTATTTATGGCTACCTACTTAGATGTCTAAGTAGAACTGCATTGAAAAACGAAGGTCAGAAAACCGGGGGAGCGCCCCGCCGGGGCGCTCCCCCGGTTTTCTAACATGAATTTCATTGTGCTGACCTACTTATTAGCCTATGAGGATCAGGAGGCGACGGTAATGCCATTTTGCCGCCACCTTTCGCTCAAGATGAGGACTGCGCTCAATAGATTGCTCAATAGATTGCTCTAGTGAGCAGCCCAAACGGGATTGGGCTGAGCGATGGGGGCGGTTTGGGGTTCCCGCTGAACCTGGGGTTGAGTCGGCACTGTGTCGGTTGCCTCGTCAGATGTGGGGTACGTCGGCGATGAGGGCGCATATTCGGGCACAAGCTGCTGCAACAACACCCGAATTGACAGCGCGTCATTATTCAGCGCCGCCTGACAGAGGGGAGCAATTTCAACCCCAAGGTTGTTCGGAATCAGCCTGCTGGCATTGGGTACTACAAACAGTTTGGGATGCTCCGTTGGCTCGTAGGATTCTCCTGGAACAAACAGCTCTTCGTATAGCTTTTCACCTGGTCGTAGCCCCGTGAATTTGATATCAATGTGCTTACCAACCTCAAACCCTGAGAGGCGAATCAGCTCTTTCGCCAGGTCTACGATTTTGACGGGCTGCCCCATGTCCAGCATGAAAACTTCGCCCCCTTTGCCCAGGGTTGCGGCTTGCATCATCAGCTGAACGGCTTCTGGAATCGTCATAAAGTATCGGCAAATGTCGGGGTGAGTGACGGTCACCGGGCCGCCTTCCGCAATTTGCCGCTTAAACGTGGGCACAACACTGCCTCGGCTCCCTAATACATTGCCAAAGCGCACCACCACATAGTGCCGCTTAAACTGCTGTGCCGTTTGCAGCACCAGCATCTCTGCGACCCGCTTGCTCGTGCCCATGATATTTGTCGGGTTCACTGCTTTGTCCGTGGAAACCATGACAAAGTGTTTCACGCCATACTCAACCGCCAGATCGACCAGGTTCTTGGTGCCTTGAATATTGTTGGTAATGGCTTCCGGCGAGTTTAGCTCCATCATCGGCACATGCTTATGGGCAGCGGCGTGAAAGATGATATCGGGGCGAAACTGCTCAAAGGCATACTGTAGTCGGGGTAGGGAGCGCACGTCACCGATAAAGCTGGACAGCTGGGGGACATGCCCAGAATACTGTCCCTCGGCCTTGTAGGTTTGAATGGTGCGCTCAAGCTCCTGGTGAATGTTGAAGACGGAATTCTCGCCATGGCCCAGGAGGAAGAGGGCAACGGGCTGGCATTGCAGCACCTGGCGGCAAAGTTCACTCCCAATAGACCCTCCTGCCCCCGTAATCAGCACTTTCTTTTGATAAAGGAACGTCTTCACGCGGAGGGAATCGATTTGAATCGGCTCGCGTCGCAGCAGGTCTTCGATTTGCACATCGCGGATGGTATTGATAGATGCACGACCGTTTAAGATCTCATCAAGACTTGGTAGCGTACTGGTAGGAATGTTCGTCTCCTGACAAATTCTCACAATGTCGCGAATGACTTGGCCCGGAACGCTCGGCATTGCAATTACGACTCTACGAATGCGGTGAGTCCTTACATATTCAGCGATACAGGTGCGATCGCCCACCACAGGCAGCCTGCGAATCTGCAAGTTGAGCTTGGCCGGATCATCATCGATAAAGGCTACAGGACAAAAGCCCAGGGATGGATTGCGCTGCATTTCCTGAGCTAAGGTAACTCCCGCACTCCCGGCTCCCACAATGAGCACGCGATCGCGCCGATAAAACCGTCGTGGCTGATGGCTGAGCCGATCGACAAGACGCACGCTAAACCGCACACAGCCCAGCAGCAGGACGCTCATCATGCCATCAAATAGGGGGAATGATCGCGGTAGGATAGAAGTTGCTGAAAAAACGCTACTCCAGAGGCCAACAACTGCGGTTTCTAAAAGCATGATGGCGATCGCCAGGATCCCAATTTGCTGAAGTTCATCAATACTGGCATATTGCCAGCACCGCTTGTAAAAGCCAACACAGTAAAGCAATCCCAGTTTGACCACCAGTAATAAAAACACCAAGCCTAACCCGTTTGACAGGGACAATGACAGCGGTGTGATACCATCAAGTAGTCCTAAAACCAGAATGGGGCTGATAATAAAGGTAACCACATCAGTCACAAAGAAGTGGCGATTTCTGAGGGCTATGAGTTTTTCTCGAAGTACAGCTCTCATAGTGCTTGAATTCCAAATAACGGCTTGAAGCTACGGGGTTTGATTTGTGGAAGCAGCTAAGTACATGGCCATCAATAAAGTCAGTGGGGTGCGCACCCCACCATGGCGTCGTTGGCGTCGTTTACTGATGTCTACTTGCTTAACGCTTTGAAAAGTTATGACGGCTGTAGGCCAGTAGCCAAAAGTCAACTCTGGCAGGGAGCACACCCCGCTGGCGTATTTACAGCCGTACCCTCACAACCACTGATGTAAAATCTAAACTTTTAGCAACTGGAGCCTTGTTGAATTGAAAGGATGGAAAGGGTGGCTCCCAGCGACCTAAATTCATCATAGGACGCGTCAGGTAAACCGTCGTGCCAGAATGCCCGGCAAAGGTGTTTGCACTAGTGAGTTCTTTAAAGGGACTCTGACCGATTTATCTGCGTGAAATTGATTTGTCCGATCTCGGATAGATCAATGGAAATTAACACTGCCAGCACGTCGTTTCCAAGTTTGACCACGGTTCCCCGCCGATTTTGGCTCAGGGTAAGGTCACTGAATTGAATGCCGTCAGTCAATCCCAGGCGATCGCGCCGCTGAAAGTTCCTAATCCGATCGCGTCCAATACCCGTGCTGAGCACCACAAGGTCGCGGCCCCGCCCCCCGTTAATCACGTCGCTGCCGAGTCCGCCGATCATGACATCGTCACCCCTGCCACCGTAGAGGCGATCGATCCCCTGACCTCCCTTCAGATAATCATTGCCGCTGCCACCTTGCAGGGTATCGGGGCCTCTCCCGCCAATGAGCTGGTCATCTCCCGCGCCACCAATGAGCTGGTCGGCACGGTTGTTTCCCTTGAGGCGATCGTTTCCCAGATGGCCTCGCAGGGTGTCATATCCCCCTTGTCCAAGGATGACATCGTCCCCCGCCAGGCCATTCATCGTATTGTTGTGCTTATCCCCGACCAGGCGGTCTGAATGGGGCGTTCCCTGTTCAACCAGGGGTGTGGGATTCGCTGGAGGTGAGGAGGGCGTGGGGTTCGCTGGAGACGGGGAAGGAGGGTCTGTTGCTCCATCCGATACAACCGGCGGTGGGGCGGGTGGGGGCGGATCCGTGGGCGGATTGGAAACTGTTGATTCGCCCGTCACCGTGACAAGGACAAAGGTTTCAGCAAACAGCCCGCCCGTGTCGGTGGAGCGCACGGTGAGCGCTGCGTCTCCAATACTATTGGATAGGTCAAGGTGAAGCTGCCCTGATGTCATATCAACGGTGACTGCGTCAAACAAGGTGGGGTTGCTGTTGCTGGTGACGCTGTAGGTGCGATCGCCATCGGCATCTTCAGCGTCATCAAAGGCTGCAAATAGATCGACGACGATTACGGGAACGTCCTGCCCAACGCTAATGGGAGCAATTTCCTGCGCCGTTGGTGTGCGGTTGCCCAATGGCAGAAAGGCTTCGGAAATAATAGCGGTTTCTCCACCACTGGTGATGGTGACGTCGAGTAGCTCATAGTCGGTCGGCAGTTGTTCAGGCAGCAGACCGCGAATCCGCGTGGCGGAGACCTCGGTTACGGTGGCCAACTGGTCTCCAATCATTACAGTTGTATCGGCCAGTGTGCCAAAGTTCTGGCCGCCAATCACAAAGCTGGCTCCACCCACCGCTGGTGCCCGCCAGGGAAAGATATCGTAAGCGGCAAGCTGACTGGTAATGGCGGCATCGTTGGGCAGCGCGACGCTGATGACGTCTTCACTTAAGTCAATACCAATGATGGCTCCGCCAGGGCCAGTGAGAATGTCCAGCCCGTCTGCCAGATTGCTGAAGGTTTCTGTTTTTGTGACCTGGGTGCCGTCGGGCGAAAGCGTAAAGCTGTAAAACGGTGAATTCCAGTCCTGAGCCAGCAGATTGCCCCGGAGCTGGCTATTAAAGGTCGTGGCTCGATATTCCGTAATGCCGTTGGTTGAGGCGGTGGCGATCGCCAGAGGAGCGGTGTGAACCCCGTCAATTTCCGGCGCAAAGGGACCGTAATAGACGTTTTGTCGTGAATCGCCCCGTCCTCGGTTGCGGTTGGGATGGCCGTAGTAGCTGCCTTCTGTAATCAAATTCAGCTCATCGGGCACGTTCTCCAGAAAGGGTTCTTCCGTTGTGGCGGAGGTGGACACGCTGCCAAATCCCTCATTCGCCCCGTTGTCAGTGGCATAGAGCTGGCCGCCAGTCGTCCAAAACAGGTCATAGGGGTTGCGCAACCCGCTGGCGTAGACCGAAACATCCACCCCAGGCACCACATTCGCTCGATCGCCAAACACTTGAGTCGTCTCAGGTGGAAACGGCAGCGAGACCGGGGGCGCGTCCTCTGGGGCGATCGCGTAGGTTACGGCTCCATTGAAGTCGGGCTGGGTGATGGTCGCCTTTAGGATGGCCGCTGACAGGGGAGATTCAGGAATGCCGCCGATGGCGTCGTCCGTGATCCCCGCATTGGTGTTGCCGCCCACTGCGATGTAGAGATCCCCCCGATTATCAAAGTCCAGACCATTGATGCCGTGATCGTGATTGGATACGGGCAGTCCCGTAATCAGAGGCGTCAGCGTCGTAAAGTCAGGCCCCTCTAAAACCGAAACCTGGCCACTGTACTCCGAAATGCTGGTGACTGGAAACGCTTTTCCCCCGTTGGCGTACAGTTCGCTGTGGGAGACATAGATGCGAGGCTCGCTATCAAAGGGACTGAAGGCAATGCCGAGGATGTTGTTGTTAGACAGTCCGGCGATCGCGTCAATGGTTTGCACCTCGACAACAGCATAGGCATCGTCGAACGTGTAGACCTGAATGAGACCGTTGATAGTGCCGACATAGAGCCGTCCGTCTGGCCCCCACGCTGCCGTTGTTGGCCCATCAAAGCCCGTGGAGGGGTCCACGTCTGTCGCCACAATCTGCTTGGTGAAGCTGATGGGGACATTGTCGTTGTCGGCGATCGCCACAGAAACTTCTGGCAGCGTCAAAGCACTATAGGTGCTGTCCGTGGTACTGATGGTGTGACCAATGGTGCTGAAATGGGACCCTTCTGTCAGGGCATCATCAATGGCGCTGATGCTGATAGATTGGGCGATATTCCAGTTGGTGGGGGTAAAGGTGAGCGTGGTTTTGTCTGCAGTGAGCTGGCTGTTGTCGAGCTGCAGCGTAATAGTCACGTCTGAGCTGGGCTGGGAATTGAGGACGATTGAGTAGGCATCGCTTTCTCCCCCTTCAGCCACTGTGGTCGTTAGATTGGACTGCTGAATAATCACCTGAGACCCTGTAAGCGGGCGGATCTCAATCGCTGATAGTTTGGGGTTGTTGATCTCCGGAGCGACGGTCAAGTTGAGTGTCCCATCGCTGACTGACACCGTGGGAATGTCTAACACCAGTGCCGAATTTTTGCCGGGAAAGAAAGCATTGATTGATCGCCCGTAGATATCCAGGTCATCAACCACCTGCGAGTCTTCCAGGAAAACGTCGAATAGGCGAGCGTTAAAGTCATTGTGAAACAGCTCTGCAAAGTGCAGCTTAACGCTATAGTTTCCTGCATCAAGGGGGATGGCGTAGGAGAAATTGCCAAACCGTTCCGTCTGGTAGAGCACATCGTCTTCCGTTTTAAAGATTTCTGCTGTGCTGGAAAAAAGACTGCCGCCGGTAAAGTACCGATCTGCTGCCCAGATTTGCCCCAAACTATCCGTGTAGCTGGGGCCGCCCACGTTAATCAAAACCGACCCCGGTGGGGCTGGCGGCGGCGGTGGGCTCGTACCTGGGTCAAGCTCCAGCACAATTGGGGCAGGAACAAGGCTCGTGGTACCCTCGCTGCCCTTGATCACCGCCGTGATGTAGTTGAGTCCTGCTTCCGGATCCGATTTGGTTAGCGTCACCGGAATGTCAACAAACCCTGCCGTTCCAATGGTGGCTGGCAATTCATTCACCACCAGCGCTGTATTGGCTTCAAAAGGGTCGAGATCAAAGCCACTGCCGTTGTCAGTAAACAGGGCTGCTTCAATATGCAGGAGTGAGACGGCGGATCCGCTCGGCCCGCTCACCCGAATCGTTTGATTGGGATTGGAGACAACCGCCGGAAGCGTGGGAAGTCCAACAACGGCAAGCTGCGGTTCTGGAGGAGGTGCAACGGTCAGCAGCACTTCGGATCCCACATCACTATCGGCAATGCGGTAGGGTTCGCCCGACAGAACTGAGCCATCATCAAAGGTGACGGTCACGCGACTGCCAATCAGCTCCAGTCCAGAGATACTGCCAGAATCACCGGGACCAGGAGCCGGAAGCCCTTGAATGCTCGTGGGATCGTTATCAACGGAGAAGGTGAACGTTTCACCCGGATCAAAATCATCAAACAGAATTTCCACAACATCAAAGCCGCCAGCGTGGGGTTGAAAATAGCTGAAGGACTGGTAGCCTGTTTCAACTTCACCACTGTCAACCTTTAAGTTTTTTGAAACCGGATCTCCTGCCAGACCAAACGGATCAAAGACGATGTCGGAA
>JAYKGU010000181.1:0-12393 GCA_035285585.1 Synechococcales cyanobacterium | reverse complement strand
CGATCGCCTGGGCAATCCCTACCCGCTGGCGGAAACCCTTCGAGAGTTTGCGGATCAGGCTGGCGCGTCGCTCCAGCAGGCTACAGCGCTTCATGGCGGATTCAACACGATGGGGGCGATCGCCCGCCGATACTCCCTTCAGCCGCGCCACGAAGTGAAGAAAGCCCTCCACCATCATTTCGGGATAAAGGGGAGGCGTCTCCGGCAGGTAGCCGATGCGCTGCCGCACCGCCATAGAGTCTTCGTGGACATCAAACCCGGCCACGCGAGCCGTGCCGCTGGTGGCGGGCAGGTAGCCCGTGAGAATCCGCATGGTGGTGGTTTTGCCCGCCCCGTTTGGCCCCAAAAAGCCCAGAATTTCCCCTGGCTCCACGGAAAAGGTCACGTCTTGAATGGCCGGAGCTGTGCCATAGAGCTTGCTCAGGTGTTCAACTTCAATCATCGGTGCCTCGTAAAGACTTGCAGCGAGTCTTGCAGAATGTCCATCCTACAGCATTCCCTTCGAGCTGGGGATCGTGTGGGCACGGCGCGGATCCACCTCCGTAGCCATGCGCAGGGCACGGGCGAAGGCTTTGAACGTCGCCTCAATAATGTGGTGGGAATTAATGCCATCAAGCTGGCGGATATGCAGGGTGAGCTGGGCGTGGTTGACCACAGCCACGAAAAACTCCCGCACCAGTTGAGTATCATAGGTGCCCACCCGCTGGGTCGGGATGTCAAGGCCGTAGCTGAGGTGGGGCCGACCGGAAAAGTCCAGCGTCACCTGCACCAGGGCCTCATCCAGGGGGGCGAAGAAATGGCCAAAGCGGGTAATGCCTTTGCGATCGCCCAGCGCCTTTGCCAACGCTTGCCCCAACGTGATCCCCACGTCTTCGTTCGTGTGGTGGTCGTCAATTTCCAGATCCCCTGTCGCCCGCACCTCCAGGTCAATCAGCCCGTGGGAGGCAATCTGGTGCAGCATGTGGTCCAGGAAGGGAATGCCGGTTTGGGCGGAGCAGGTGCCCGTGCCGTCCAGGTTGAGGCTCACCTGCACATCCGTTTCCTTCGTGGCGCGATGCACCGCCGCCGTCCGCTGGGGCAGGCTCAGACCAGACTCAGTGGAAAAATACGGAGATGTCTCATTAGGAGATGTCTCATTAGATAGATTGCGGGTTTGCATGAAATTTCACTCAAGAGCTGGACTTAAAAACCATTATGCCGTTCCCCCATGCCCCTACATGCCAATAATTTCGTAACCTGCGTCCACATAGAGCACCTGCCCGGTGATGCCGCTGGACAGATCGCTGCACAGAAACGCCGCCGTATTCCCCACCTCAATCTGGGTAACGGTGCGCCGCAGGGGGGCGGTTTCTTCCACATGGTGAATGGCGTCTAGGATGCCGCCGATCGCCGAAGAGGCCAGGGTGCGAATCGGCCCCGCCGAAATGGCATTCACCCGGATATTCTGCGGCCCCAGCTCCGCCGCCAGATAGCGAACGTTCATCTCCAACGCCGCCTTGGCGATGCCCATGACGTTGTAGTTAGGCACCACCCGCACGCCCCCCAGGTAAGTCATGGTCACGATACTGCCGCCCTCGGTCATCAGAGGCTTGGCGGCCCGACCCATCTGCACCAGGGAATAGGCGCTGATGTCCAGGGCTTTGGCAAATCCTTCCCGGCTGGTGTTGCTGAAATCGCCGCTCAAATCATCTTTATTAGCAAAGGCAAGGCAGTGGATCAGAATGTCCAGCTTGCCCCACTGCTCCCGCACCGTTTCAAAGGCTGCGGTTACCTGGTCGTCATTCTGCACATCCAGGGGCAAAAACAGGCTGGGCTGGAGCGGCTCCACCAGCTCTTTGACCTTGCCTTCGTGCCGCCCCCGCTCGTCTGGTAAATAGGTAATTCCGAGCTTCGCCCCTGCTTTATGGAGCTGCTGGGCAATACCCCAGGCAATGGAGCGGTTATTAGCAATTCCCGTGACCAGAGCAGTCTTTCCAGTTAAATCCAGCATGGCATCTCAAGTGGTAGCGTCTTGGGTAATTAGAATTTATTTGTAGCCAAGCATCATATTACGACGTGGGGCTGAGCATTATGGGTGGCGTTTGTCGTCCCCAGAATCGATCGCGCCGCCCCCTTCGGAGATTTTAAGCATAAACGAAGAATAGCGGGATGGAGTTGAGGCGATCGCAACCCAGCCCGCCAATCCCAAAGGAATTCACCAGCCACCCCATCCTTCTCCAAGGAACCTTGGTAGGGTAGGCACTGAAAAAGTGTCACGTTCTGTGACAGAATAACCGATCCCCTGCTAAATCCATTTGCTTGTTCGTATATTTGTATACAAAAGAGGGGGGCGAAGTTAAGGTTAAGTAATCTGAAGTCATAGCTTTCTCACACTGGGGTGCAATCACGCTAAATGCGACTGCATGCCGTGCTGAAAAAGCGCTAGTTAACACGGTGGCAACTTCCACAACTCCACTAGCAGCGCCAGGACTACGGGATGGGATCAAGGACATGATAGCGACGTCAGAGCAGCCGTTGGCCGAGGTATTTCGACAGCTTAGCGGCGGGGCCTTTCCTCCCGTGATTGAGTCCTATGAGCGCAGTAAAACCATCTTTTTCCCTGGAGATCCGGCGGAGCGGGTCTATTTCCTGGTTAAAGGAGCCGTCAAGCTGTCCCGCGTGTACGAAGCGGGAGAAGAAATCACGGTGGCCCTCCTCAAGGAAAACAGCGTCTTCGGCGTTCTCTCCCTGATTACCGGCAATCGCTCCGATCGCTTTTACCATGCGGTCGCCTTCACCCCCGTCGAGCTGCTGTCGGTGCCCATCGAGCAGATGGAAAAGGCTCTAAAAGAGCGCCCCGAACTGTCGATGATTATGCTGCAAGGGCTGTCATCTCGCATCCTGCAAACCGAGATGATGATTGAAACCCTGGCCCACCGAGACATGGGGTCACGGCTGGTAAGTTTTCTGCTGATCCTGTGCCGGGATTTTGGCATACCGACCAAAGAAGGCATCACCATTGACCTGAAGCTCTCTCACCAGGCGATCGCCGAAGCCATTGGCTCCACCCGTGTCACGGTCACCCGGCTGCTGGGCGATCTCCGTCAAGAGGATATCATATCCATCCATAAGAAAAAAATCACCGTCCACAACCCCATCACCCTTAGCCAGCAATTCACCTAAATGAGACGTTGAACGTATGCCCGCACCAGGGCATCGATTCCCGTCAGGGCGGTGCCCACCACGACGCAATAGGCTCCCAGGTCGAGCGCTTTGCGGGCCATCTCCGGGGAGGCGATGCCCCCCTCGCAAATCACCGGAACCTTGAGCTGGGTCACCATCTCCTGGAGCAGGGCGAACCCAGGGGGCGTCTGGTGCTGGGTGGCGGCGGTGTAGCCATACAGGGTGGTGCCCACCAGGTCAGCTCCGGCCTGGGCGGCGGCAGCGGCGGCTTCCAGGGTGTCTACGTCCGCCATCACGGGTTTACCGAGTTGCGTGTGAATCTGGTCGATCAGCGTCGCTACCGTCCCACCCCCTGGACGGGGACGCTGGGTGGCGTCAATGGCGATGATGTCAGCTCCGGCCTGGGCGATCGCCTCGGCATGGTGAAACTGGGGCGTAATGTAGACCTCAGAGCCGGGGCAAGTCTGCTTCCACAGGCCAATGATGGGAACCGCCACCCGCTGGCGGACGCTGGCCACATGGGCCGGGGTATCGATGCGCACGCCCACCGCCTCCTGGTTGACGCTGGCCTGGGCGATCGCCGCAATCACCACCGGGTCGTGCAGGGGCGAGTCGACGGGAGCCTGACAGGAAACCACCAAACCCTGGTGGAGAGGGGCGATCGCTGGATGGGAGGAAACTATCATCGGGAAGACATTCAAACACCACACTGCTAGCATATGAGTTACCTGAGCAGATTTCAGCCTTTTGGCCCGTTGTTGGGTTCGCCTTTGTCGCGAACCGAGTCCTGACCGGGGAGTGATATGACCGAATCCGCACCAGATGCCAGCCTTGACCCCTCATCTCGGCCCGATGCCCATGCCCTGATCGCTCGCCTCAACCGCGCCCTGGCCCAGGTGGTGGTGGGGCAATCCACTTTGATTAACCAGCTACTGGTGGCGCTGCTGGCCGGGGGGCATGTCATTCTAGAGGGAGTGCCGGGGACGGGCAAAACCCTCATGGTCAAGGTGCTGGCCCGGCTGGTGCAGGCCGACTTTCACCGGGTGCAGCTCACCCCCGACATTCTCCCTGCCGACATCCTGGGCACCAGCATTTACGACCTGAACAGCCGCAGCTTTGCCCTGAAAAAGGGGCCAGTTTTCACGGAAATCCTGCTGGCCGACGAAATTAACCGCACGCCGCCCAAGACCCAGGCTGCCCTCCTGGAAGCGATGGAGGAGCAGCAGGTGACCCTGGACGGCCAGACCCTCTCCCTGCCGGATCTCTTCTGGGTGATCGCCACTCAAAACTCCCTGGAGTTTGAGGGCACCTACCCCCTGCCGGAGGCCCAGCTGGATCGGTTCCTCTTCAAGCTGCTGGTGACCTACCCTGACCCAGCGGCGGAAAAGCAAATGCTGCTCAACAGCCAGGCCGGGTTTGAGGCCCGACGGCTGGATCTGGCCTCGCTGAAGCCCCTGGCCACGGTGTCCCAGATCCTCCAGGCGCGGCAGGCGGCCAAAGCCGTGACCGTCAAAGATTCCCTGATCGACTACCTGCTGGCGCTGGTGCAGCGCACCCGGCAGCACCCCGACCTGGCCCTGGGAGCCTCCCCCCGCTGCGCCGTGAACTGGCTTCAGGCCAGCAAGGCCCACGCCTGGCTGGCGGGGCGCAACTACGTGACCCCGGACGATGCTAAGGCGATCGCCCCGCCCCTGCTCCGCCACCGTCTCATCCTCAAGCCCGAAGCCCAGCTCGACGGCCTGCAAATCGATGGCGTAGTGGCGGCCATTCTGGAACAGGTGCCGGTGCCCCGATGATTCCCGCTTTGCGTCTCTATGGCCTGCTATTGGTGGGGGGGGCGATCGCTGCTCTCCTGGCCTGGAATATTGCGCCAGACCATCGGGGAGCGATCGCCGTTGCGGGGGCCATTGGGTACGATCTGGTGCTGCTGGGCCTGGGCTGGATTGATAGCCGCCGGGTCAGGCCCCACCGGGTCGAGGTGCGCCGCCTCACCCTCCCCCGCCTCTCCATCAACCGCGACAATCCGGTGACCCTGACGGTGGAGTCGTCCCGGCGAGCGGTCTTGTGTATTTACGACCAGTACCCCGTCGAATTTGCCGCCTCGCCCCCAGAATTCCGCCAAGAGCTGCCAGCGAATCATTCCCAGGATCTGATCTACACCGTCCATCCCACGAAGCGGGGCGAGTATGGCTGGGACGACATCCGGGTGCGGCAACTGGGGCCGTGGGGGTTGGCGTGGCATTCCTGGATCATCCCGCAGCAGCAGACGGTGGCGGTCTATCCCGACCTAGTGGGGCTGCGGGCGCTCACCATTCGGCTCACCCTCCAGTCTACGGGTGCCCTGCGGCAGATGCGCCAGCGGGGCATTGGCACAGAATTTGCCGAGCTGAAGGACTATGGCCGGGGGGACGACCCCCGCCTGATCGACTGGAAGGCTACCGCCCGTCGCGATCGCCCCCTGGTCCGCGTCCTGGAGCCAGAGCATGAGCAGACCCTGATTATCCTGCTCGACCGGGGACGGCTGATGACCGCCCAGGTGCAGGGCATCCAGCGCTTTGACTGGGGCCTGAATGCGGCCCTTTCCCTGGCGGTGGCGGGGCTAAACCGGGGCGATCGCGTCGGCATGGCCGTGTTCGACCGCCAGATCCACACCTGGATTCCCCCCGAACGGGGCCAGCACCACCTGGGCAAGCTGATCGAGCGCCTCACCCCCATCCAGCCCACCCTGCTGGAACCGGACTATTTTGGGGCCGCCAATGCCCTGGTGAATAAGCAAACCCGCCGCGCCCTGGTGGTGATGATTACTGAAATTGTGGATGCGATCGCCTCTGCCGAACTGCTGGCGGCCATGGGGCGGCTCTCCCCCCGCTATTTGCCCTTCTGCGTCACCCTGCGCGACCCCGAAGTGGACCAGCAGGCCCACACCCAGTCAGAGACGCTGACGGGAGCTTACGCCCGCGCCGTCGCCCTCGATTTGCTGGATCAGCGCCAGCTCGCCTTCGCCAAGCTCAAGCAGCAGGGAGTTCTGGTGCTGGATGCCCCCGTCCATCAGATTTCCAACCAGTTGGTCGATCGCTACCTCCAGCTCAAGGCGCGCGGGCAACTGTAGGCGGCTTTATCTGCTGGTGGGCAAATAGCCCTTTGCCCCCACCCGTGTTGGGCAAATAGCCCTTTGCCCCTACCGGTGCCGGACGATCGCCTGCACGACTGGGCGTTGTTGGCTAAGCTGAGGGAGGTGCTTAGGGTTTTTATGGCTGATTTAATTTTGTTTTGGCATCGCCGGGATCTGCGCATTGCGGACAATATTGGGCTGGCGGCGGCGCGATCGCAATCCCCCAAAGTCGTCGGCGTCTTTTGCCTGGACCCCCACATCCTTAAGGGGGACGACGTCGCCCCGGCACGGGTCACCTACCTGATGGGCAGCCTGCGGGAGCTACAGGAGAGCTACGCTCGCGCCGGTAGTCAACTGCTGATCCTCCATGCCCCTCCGGAAAACGCCATTCCGGCCCTGGCCAATGCTCTGAAGGCAGCAGCCGTGTACTGGAACTGGGACGTGGAACCCTACGCCAAACAGCGGGATGGGGCGGTTCACGACGGCCTGAAGGAACTGGGCATCCCGGTTCAGAACCAGTGGGATCAGCTCCTCCATGCCCCCGGCGATGTCCTCACGGGCAATGGCTCGCCCTACACCGTCTACACCCCCTTCTGGCGCAACTGGAGCCGCCAGCCTAAAGCCGCTCCCGCCCCCACCCTCAGCGATGCCCAGGGACTTAGCGACGCAGAACAGCAGGCGGCGACGGAGGCCGGGGCGATCGCCCTCCCCACCGCCCAAGACCTGGGATTTGTCTGGGAAAACGAGCTGCTGCTGGATCCGGGGGAACGGGCCGCCTACGAACGGCTGGAGGAGTTTTGTGAGGGCGATCGCACCGTTGCCGAGTACGGCGAGCAGCGGGACTTCCCGGCGCTTCCCGCCACCTCCCGCCTGAGCGCCGCCCTCAAGTTTGGCACCATCGGCATCCGCACCGTCTGGCAAATGGCCGATGCCGCCCTCAGCCGCAGCCGCAGCGACGAAACCCACCGCAATATTCAGACCTGGCAGCAGGAGCTGGCCTGGCGCGAGTTCTACCAGCACTGCATGTACTTCTTCCCCGAGCTGGCGGAAGGCTCCTACCGGGAAGTCCTCAAGCACTTTCCCTGGGAGAACAACGAAGCCTATTTCCAGGCGTGGTGCGTGGGACGGACGGGCTACCCCATTGTGGATGCCGCCATGCGCCAGCTCAACGAGATTGGCTGGATGCACAACCGCTGCCGCATGATCACCGCCAGCTTTATGACCAAAGACCTGCTGATCGACTGGCGCTGGGGCGAAGCGTACTTTATGCAGCGCCTGTACGACGGCGATCTGTCCGCCAACAATGGCGGCTGGCAGTGGAGCGCCTCCAGCGGCATGGACCCCAAACCGCTGCGCATCTTTAACCCGGCCAGTCAGGCCAAGAAGTACGACCCCGAGGGCGAATACATCCGCCGCTGGCTGCCGGAACTCCGTAGCCTGGACACGGAGATGCTGGTGACGGGCAATATTCCAGACGACGAGCGCGATCGCTGCGGCTATCCCTGTCCCATCGTCGACCACAAGCAGCAGCAGCAGCGGTTCAAGCAGCTCTACAAAGCCCAAAAGGGTTAGTTCCTTAATTGCTGTGTAAAAAGTATTGAGGGATACCCTTGCGCAGGTGAGCTGACCTGCTATAACGAATAGAGACCCCCAACGATTGGTTCCGTTACTGGTTACGTGTACCTATGGCAGATTTGAGTGGCGCTTGGCTCGGAACATACTGGCAAAAGGGCAGCCCGACCCGCTTTGAGGCCACCCTCGTGCAGGGCGGCAACACCCTCAGCGGCAGGGTGCTGGACGATAATACCCTTGGCGAAGCTCAGATCAATGGGGAGGTGATTGGGCGTAGCGTCAGCTTCACTAAGCGCTACATCGCCTCTGCGCCCTACGTCGTGCAGTATTCAGGAACCATTTCGGAGGATGGCGACTTCGTCTCTGGCAAATGGTCCATCGACGCCCGCAACACCGGCAACTGGGAAGCCCGCCGCAGCGGCGATAGCCTGATCGCGGAGCTGAAGAGCCAGGTGGAGAAAACCGAAAAGACTCCGGAACTGGTTGGCGCGCCCTGACTTTGTCTTCTGGATATATTCCCGTCATGCCCTCAGACGCCCAGGTCATGCATGTCACGGCAACTTTAGTCTAGACGGGGGAAACGCAGCGGCAGGATAGAGCCGCGCCTGTCCCCCCAGGTAAAACAGCCAGAGGACGACCACCAGCCAGTGGAGCAGCGTCACCGTCCACAGGGAACCTGTCCAGCCGTAGAGCAGGGTACAGGCCACCCCCAGCAATCCGGCCAGCAGCAGAAACGGCCATTGGAAAAAGGTCGGTCGCCCAGCCGGGTAAAGGGTCAGGGCATTGAGCGGGTGGCAGAGGATAAACAGCACCAGGCTGAGGGTGGCCCAGCCCAGCCAGGTGATCGGCAGCAAAACGGTGGTGGGGTGGGGCAGGAGCAGCACCCGAAAAATCACCTCCTCCATCAGCGAAGGTAGAAAGAACAGGTAAACCATGCCCTTCACCAGCGATCGCGAGGTAGGGGTGGGAGTGAGGCGCAGAAGGCCGCTCTTGAAACCGATGGGGAGGGCGATCGCCCCGTAGCCCACCAGCACCCCCAAAAACACCAGCCAATCCCGCCCATCCAGGGGCGTCAGCACCGCATTGACCAACCGCTTTATCACCGTTGAGACCAGGGGCAGTTGCCCCAGGAGGGGGGTAGGGGCGACAGGCTCGATACTGGCATCCCAGCCCCCCACCTGGTTGGTGCTCAGGAACCAGAGCTGGGCGTTGTGATTCAGAAAAATGCTGCTGATTTCGTCATAGGCCGAACGGGGCATCATCGTGCGCCAGCTCAGCAGTACGTTTTCCAGGGTAAATTCATTGCTCAACGCGCCCTGCCCCTCAATGCCCGCCAGATACTCAGCGTTTTGCCGCCAGTCGGGGCGTACCACCCCACGGGGCACCAGCGCCTGGGAGAGGTCATTCCCCAGGGATACCAGAGTACGGAAGCTCTGGGTTGCTGAATCATCGGGATGGGCCGCCAGCCAGTTGAGGAATTCTGGCGTGGAATTCATTCGCTGCTGGAGCCGCTCGATGGCGATATACAGCGCCTGGCTGGAGTCCTGTACACAGGAGGTGGCTGGCGTCACTGCCGACACTCCCTTCCCATCGCCCGTGCGATAGCGGGCGGCCATAATCTGGGTTTGCATCAAGACTTCCCGCAGGGGCGATAGGGAGGTGTTCCCCAACTGCAGCGGCGTCAGGCTATCCAGCCGCATCAGCACATCCGAGACGGGGCGGATTCCCAGCCAGCCCCGCTGCAAATCCCCCATATAAGCCGTCCAGTCGAGGGAGCCAGCCACGATGCCGTTGGGATTATGGGCATAGATTTGCTGATACACAATATCGAACTGGCGCTCATCCGCCAGGGGTTCTCGCACCACGGTGGCCAGCCCAAAAGCAAAGTGGCCCGTCACCGTCCAACCCGCGATCGCCTCCCCACTCTCACCACCAATACCGCCAAAGAGATGCATCACCAGGGCCTGATCCCCCTCCTGCCACTCCTGCGGCTTTACCGAATCGGGGGTGGGGCTGACCCAGACGGACTGGACAGTGCCCTTGCGATCGCCCATCTCCCCCCAGTTCTCCCGGCGCAGGTAGCCCAGTCCGGCCCCCTTACCGATAATTACCTGATCCGGCTGAAGCTGTACGAGCGATCGCGGCTTGATCGCCTGCACCGTGAAAATTCCCTCCCCATCAGCAGCGCCGTAGATGTACCAGCCGCGATCGCCCGCCGGGGAATTCTCAATCTGATCCGGGGTGGAGAGAAAGCGCTGGCTATTGTCAGCGGGCTGTTGGGGGATACGAACTGTCTCCTCAGCGCCATCGAATTCACCGGAAGCAACATTGTAGTGGCGCACCCGAAAGTATTCGGGACAGGAAGCGGTTCCGGGACAGACGGCGGGAGGGTTATCCGCAGGCCAATTTCCATCGACACCCAGGATTTTTACCAGGCCATAGAAGCGCCCCGTCACCTGGACGGGTTCCCAATCGATTTGCAGGACGGGCGCTCCAGCCGCATCGGTGGCCAACGTGACGGCGTCCAGCTTGACCGTGACATCGTCGTGGGGACGGGCACCGGCCAGCGATCGCAACGGCCCCACCTGGGCACGACCATCCAACCGGGTGGGAATCACGTTCCCCAGGGCTGCGTACTGCTTGGCTTCCTCTGTCAGCGCCACGTCCGTCGTCACAACATCAACATAGGCTTGGGCGAAGGGAGACTGGTCGCGCCACTCCAGCCGCACCTGTTGACCGATCAAAGCGGCCTGGTCAGCGGGGGCATGGTAGACCTCGAACCAGACCCAGTCCGGATTTTCGGGACTGTCCGCAGCATCCGGCTCTGGCAAAATCAGTCGCCCCAGCCACTGCCCCACGGGACGGTAGTTTTCATTGGGAGCGCTCTGCTGAATGGGGTAGTAATCCGGGCGGTTGAAGTCGGCCTGCTGAGCCAGATCGTAGCTGGAAACCCTGGCGGAATGAACAGGGAGGGAGGCAATCAGGAGGGTGGCGATCGCACTCACGACCACCACAAGGCAAAATCTAGGCCAGCCGAGCCGTTGAGACTGGACGAACACCTGACGGCGGGATGTGATCATGGGATGGGGGAGGGATGGCAGCGGATGGGGAAAGTGCAAGAAAATCCGTCGTGCGACATCCATCATAAGTCAAGCGATCGCCTCCTGACTTGCCTGGTTCCCTTCGCATTTAGCAGACAAACAGTCGCTGATCTAAGAATTGAAGTCGCCAACCTTACAGTTGCGATCGCATTTGTTGCATTTGCTGACACAAAACCGGGAATTGGAATTGCTAACCCTGCGATGGCGATCGCGTTTCCTGCATTTGCTGACGTAGAACCGGGAATTGGAATTGCTAACCTTGCGATGGCGATTGCTGACTCGCCAATGGCGATCGCCCACCCGCTGCCCAATCTCCCCATCAAAAAAAGTATCCCACTTGACTTGACTCTGCGTCCGCCCTCCAGTAATCTACCGGGCTATAGCTGTGTGTGTGCAGCTTGGTCTCCCCAAAAATTTAGCCGGTGGCGCTACCGGAAGTTGGTACCAACAACGACCGGCAGCTAACCCCACGCAACAGATCCAGCCTGTCGCGGAAGGCTAGGGTTCATTATGGCCCAAGGCCGCTTCGCACTGCTGAGTGTGGGGCGGCTAAGTTTTTGGGTTTCCTACCCACCCAATACACTCGGAGGAATCCCAAAGTGGTCTATATCCCATATTTCCTGGCGTCTGGCGGCAACACCCCCCAGCCGGACAGTCCCCTATTGCTTCCTAACCCCAAGGCGGAGCCAGGGGAAGAAGTGCTGCGCCATATCCTGCTCGGCCCCCCGGCGATTGTGCAGCGCACCATCCATCTTCTGTATTTGCTCAACTATGTGGAACCGGGCCTGTGGAGTCCACTGATCAAAGTGCCACAGCGGGGCATTTTGATTACCCCACCCCAGGGTGAGGCGATGAGCTACCTGATTCGCCGCCGCTAAAGATCCAGAGCTGTGTGAATGAAGGGGCCTGGGTGAGATGCGACTGCGCGATACTCCAAAGGAGTCGCTGCGCGAACGCCCTTCGCCCCTCACAATTCAGCCGAGTCACTTCCGCCTAATGCCGAGTGACTCTTGCTTAATGCCGAGCAACTCTTGCTTAATGCCGAACGGCTCTTGCTTAGTGCCGAGCGACTTCCGCTTAATGCTGAGCTGCTCTCGTTTAATCTGGAGTCACTAATTACTCTGGAAAAAAAGATGTTACCCCTTATCAGGGCGGTA
This sequence comes from Synechococcales cyanobacterium, assembly GCA_035285585.1. Lineage (GTDB taxonomy): Bacteria > Cyanobacteriota > Cyanobacteriia > CAKZMO01 > CAKZMO01 > JAYKGU01. The sequence continues at coordinate 289 of JAYKGU010000181.1, read as the reverse complement.
TAGTAATCCGCAGATTTCGCAGATTTCGCAGATGAATAACCTTCCTGCCGGTTCTCTATCTGCGTCCATCTGCGAAATCTGCGGATATATTGGATGGCGTTAAGTACAGCATAAATCAAGTTCTGGGACATCCTCAGTTGTGCTTGCAAGCCGAGATAGGTTTTATCCATCCAGCGGACTCCGCACGCCCCGCCCACCGCGATTTAGAACGTGGGTGTAAATCATAGTCGTTTTGACATCTTTGTGGCCCAACAGCTCTTGCACCGTGCGAATGTCATAGCCATCTTCG
>JAYKGU010000180.1:0-25499 GCA_035285585.1 Synechococcales cyanobacterium | reverse complement strand
TTCGTCGCCGGGGGACACTCGGAGACGCAAAACGGACATGGAGCAGGCATAAGACCTCCTGGAGGCAATCTGTGGTGAAGTGTCAACCCCATTCAGCGACCATCCTTCGGGGGTGGCGTGGCGAGGATCCCCGCGCTTTTAGGCCGGGGAGGATGTCAATTGATGAATAATCGTTAACAAATCATTTAATGCCCGGTTGAAGCCATGACCTCGGTGTCCCCCCGCAAGCAGCAAGACTCCGCCCACCTGAAAGCTAGAGCACTCGCCCCCGGTAAAATTCGCCCCGCCAAAGAGCTGTGCAGCGAATGTGGGCTGTGCGACACCTACTACATTCACTACGTCAAAGAGGCCTGCGCCTTCCTCAACCAGCAGTTTCCCGAACTGGAGGCCCAAACCCACGGGCGATCGCGCGACCTCGACAACCCCGACGACTGGTACTTCGGCGTCCACCAGGACATGATGGCGGCCCGCAAGCAGCAGCCCATTGAGGGGGCGCAGTGGACGGGCATCGTCAGCACCATCGCCATTGAGATGCTGAATCAGGGCTGGGTGGAAGGGGTCGTTTGCGTGCAGAATACGGCGAGCGATCGCTTCCAGCCCATGCCCGTGATCGCCCGCACCCCGGAGGAGATTCTGGCGGCTCGGGTCAACAAGCCCACCCTCTCCCCTAACCTCTCGGTGCTGGAACAGGTGGAGCAGTCGGGTATGAAGCGCCTCCTGGTGATCGGCGTCGGCTGTCAGATCCAGGCGCTGCGGGCGGTGGAAGCCCGGCTGGGGCTGGAGAAACTCTACGTCCTGGGAACCCCCTGCGTAGACAACGTCACCCGCGCTGGCCTGCAGAAATTTTTGGAAACCACCAGCCGCTCCCCCGAAACCGTTGTGCATTACGAATTCATGCAGGACTTCCGGGTTCACTTCAAGCACGAAGACGGCTCGGTGGAGACGGTGCCCTTCTTTGGTCTGAAGACAAACCAGCTCAAAGATGTGTTCGCCCCCTCCTGCATGAGCTGCTTCGACTACGTCAATTCCCTGGCGGATCTAGTGGTGGGCTATATGGGTGCCCCCTTCGGCTGGCAGTGGATTACGGTGCGCAACCCACGGGGGCAGGCCATGCTGGATCTGGTGATGGATCAGCTAGAAACCCAGCCCGTGAGTTCCCAGGGCGATCGCCACCAGGCTGTCCAGCAAAGCATCCCCGCCTACGACAAAGGCGTGACCCTGCCCATGTGGGCCGCTAAGTTGATGGGGGTGATCATTGAGCGCATTGGCCCCAAAGGGCTGGAGTATGCCCGCTTCTCCATCGACTCCCACTTCACCCGCAATTATCTCTATGTAAAGCGAAACCACCCCGAAAAGCTGGCGCAGCACGTTCCCGAATTTGCCCAGCGGATCGTGGGTCAGTACGAGCTACCAGATTGAGGCTATGCCTTGGGCTGGGGCTGGGGCGGCATCTTCATGCGATAGTTGGCGTCTACCCAGCACTGGGGTAGCGCTTCCCCCGAGGGAAACATCAGATCCCGTTTGTTGAAGGATTGGGGGGGCTGTTCGTTTTGCCCGCCCTGGATACAGCCGGTGATGCTCTCCTCGCTGGGACTAAATAAGTGCTCCACGTCCGTAATCTTAACGAGTTCATCGGTCTGCTTATCTTTGAGAAACATAAGGGTTTTCCTGCTCCATGAGCCATTAATTTTGCTGGCGGTCATCTTGCTAACCGCCACTTTGCTGACAGCTAATTTTGCCGCCAGACAATGCTGAGATCACCGTACCAGGTCTACTGGACGGCGGCGTCTGCCAATCGAGCGAAGCTGAGCAGGACGAAAAAAATGAGCTTAAAAAAGGGGCGCACCTCGCCGATGGTCGCCCCTTTAGATACCTTCTAACTACATTCACCAAAACCCTACTGTTATGACCGACAACCCTACCGTGATCGGAAGCGGAGAGCACGCCAGCTCCGTTTCCTGAAAATGTTCTGGCTCACCGCTGGGCTTACCAGTTCAGCTTGAGGCTATCGCGGGTGAGGAAGTGCTCCAGATGGTAGGCTCGCTCTTCCGTCTTGAGCAGAATCTGCTCGTACAGATAGCGAGTGGCGCGATCGCCCAGACTTTCGGCCTGTGCCGCCTGACGCCGCAGCACCTCAACGAGGGACTGTTCTGCCTTGAGGTCGGCCTCAATCATCTGGCGGCAGCGAAACGCCCCGTCCGGTTCTTGTTCAAAGCAGCAAAGCTCCGCCAATTTGCCAAAGGTGGCTGCTGGCATGCCTCCCAGCCCATGCAGCCGCTCTCCCACGTCGTGGGCATGCTCCTGAACCGCCTCGTAGCTTTCGGCGAAATATTCGTGGAGCATGTAGTATTCCGACCCTTCCACCACAAAGTGGTGCTTTTGATACTGCAGATACAGGGCCTGAAAACTGGCAAACACCATACCCAGTCCTTCAGTAATCGGCTCGGTAACAGATTTCTCCAGCAGGATGGCGTTGTCGGAGACTTCATTAAACGAACGTAACAATGTTTGGGTTTCAGACATAGTCGTTGCCTCAAATTAGGTAATGCGTATTGTAGAGCATCGTTCGATGCTAGCGATGCCATGGTGTACTCGGCTCACCCTCCCTATGAGCAAAAATAACGTTCCTTTAAAGGGCTTGCATTGACAACCCGTTTCAGGATAAAACGATTATAGTTGAAAATTACTTGCAACAAGACCGCCGATCAGCTCAGGTCACCATTTCACCACATTGGGAGGTTATCATGCCCTTGTCTCAACGCGACCCCAGCACCAGCTCCACAGTCGAAGTCCCGCCCCACCAGCGCTGGGCGATTTACCACCGCCTGCAAGAACTGGACATCCCCTGCTGGTGCAAACCCTATCAACCGCTGCAGGTTCAGTTTGACCATGCGATCGCTGTCATCCAGTTCTGGCAAGTCTCCCGGCGGGCGATCGCCTCCCGTTCCGAGCAGGCCCAGTGGCTGGAAACCTGCTGGCAGCTTCCTGCTGCCTCCACCAGTAGCCAGGGCTGAGGCATTCAGCCTGTTGGCAACCCTCTGGAGACGATCGGGTCCCTATCTAGAAGCTATCTGGTAATAGGCTGGCTGGCAACCCTCAAGAACAATTTGGAAGCGCCCCAGTCCTCAAGCTAAATTTCTGGTATCACCGTCAAAAATACTCGTTAATTATTGAAAGCTATTTTCATATTTATCCATCTGTTGCTGCAATCCAGGCAGCTCAAGGCTCTCCACCAACGGAATTATCCTGAAAGTCAGATCTTAACTCTGTAATAACGTTCTGAGCGCCAGCAATTCATGGCGTTGTCGGTAGCCAACTGGCGTACTAAATCCTGGCCAGAGAACGTCGAGCGGAGAACGTCGGAGGGGAGATGGAGATTACTCGCGCTGTACTACCGTTGCCGTTGGGGGAGATGGCTGTGCCGTCGGCCACCCTGGTGCCGGTGCCGCCCATAGACTGTCAGCGCCTCAGCCCCACCTATCCGTGGGACGCAATCGAGGTACCAGCGGCGGACGTACCGTCCCTGGGAAATGGTCTGGAGGTCTCCTGGCAGACCGGGGTGGTGGCAGGGGTAGCCCTGGCTCTCACCAGCGGGGCGATCGCCACCGTCAGCCAGCCCCATCCCGCTTATCAGGCTCAGTTTGAGCTGATGGTAGCTCCATCCCAGGCCGCCCCATCACCATTCGTTTCCCCCCCTGGGGTAGAAGCCGCGCCGCCCATTCTAGAAATGTCGGCGATCGACATGAATACCCAGGTGCAGATTCTCAAAAGTCCACTGCTGCTGTCGCCCGTGGTGGAACAACTGGGCCTGCGGCAAATTCACCTGAGCTACGACGCCCTGGTGGCAAATTTGTCCATCGATTCCATCAGCCCTGGCGTGGTGATGATTCGCTATCTGCACCCCAGCCCCGACATTGCCCAGGTGGTGGTAGATGAACTGGCGGAGGCGTATGTGACCTACAGCCAGGAATGCCGCCTGGAGGCCTGCCGGGGACTGAGCTACGTAGAGGCCCAGATTCCCCTGGTGCAGGAGCGCATCCAGACCACCCAAACCGATTTGCAACAGCTACAGAAGCGCCTGGATGTAGCAGACATAGAGCGTCGGGCGCAGGAGCTGTCGGCACGGCAGACGGAACTGGCCCAGCAGCAGATTGCCCTCAAAGAAACGCTGGCGGCAGCCCGTGCACGGTACACGCTGCTCCTAGAGCGGCTGGCGATACCGGTTCCCCAGGGGCACGCCAGCGCCTCCGATGCGACCCTTCCCTTCGACATCCTGGCGCAAAATCCCCAATATCAGATGTTTCTGCGCCAGCTCCAGGCCATCGACCAGCAAATGGCCGCCGCCTACGGCCAGCGTAACCCGGCGACCCCCCTGGAGGTGCTCCAGGCTCAATACGACACAACGCTGCATCAGCTCCAGCAGGCTGCCCAGGCAACCCTGGGAGAACCTGGCCCTGATGTCCAGAATGCCCAGAATGTTCAGACCCAGCTTCCTGCGGGTACGGTTCAGGCCCCCATCCAGCGGGAACTCATGGCCGAGGCGATCGCCACCGCCCAGCAAATCCAGGTGCTCGAAAGCCGTACCCAGAGCATTCAGCAAATTGAGGCCGAGCTGAACCGCCACACCCACCAGCTAGCCACCCTGCTTCGGCAGCAGGACCGGCTGCAGCAGGAACTGAACACCAGTACCCGTATTCTGGAGGACTATCGCGATCGCCGGGAGGCCCTCCAGGCCCAGGTGGCCCAGGAATATGTGACCTGGCAAGCCCTAACCTCTCCGACGCTGGTCACCGATGCCGCTGGCCAACCCCAGGCCCAGGTCTCTCCCCTGCTGCCAGGAAGCCTGGGGATCGGAGCTGGGATCGGTATCCTGGTGGGGATGGTGGTTTCCCATCGCCTGGATCAGCAGCGGGCAACCGAGCAACGCCTTGACCTTGCCCATGTCCCCGCCCTTCCCTAAATTGGCCCAAAAACATAGTTGCCGACGGCTTCGGGATCGGTGCTGTAGTAGAAATCCTGGATCATGGCCAGCACCTCGTCTTTAGTGAGAACGCCGTCCTGGTTGCGGTCAATTTTCTCGAAGGTTTCGTTGACGTAGATAACTGGGATGTTGTAAACCCGGAACAGGGTGGCCCATTCTTCTTTGCTGAGGTGGCCGCTGTCGTCTACATCAACCACGTTAAAGACCGATTCGGCGAGTCCGACAATTTCTTCCCGATAGGTTTTATCGGCCAGAACAACATCGTGGTAAGCCAGCCATTCTTCAAGGTCGATCTGGCTATGCAGGCCATGATTAACTTTTTCTTTAACTTCGGCCCGCATCCGCCCCCAGCGAAACAAAAATTTATTCATGATTTGCTCGTAATCTGCCGTACCTGGTTTCCACCCCCGCAGTTCCGACAGACGTTGGGCGAGGCGTTCAAAGTCTGACAGTTTAAGCACGCCCAGGTTGCAGGCGTCGTACATGCTAAACAGCTTCATGAGCTTACGAACTTGAAAGGGGGTCAGCATAGGATCCTCCACAGGTGGTTGGCTCGATACTGGGACATCGGATGGGTTACAGGAGCAGCGTGATAATCATGTTCTATGCGGTTTTGGTTAAATCAGGGTTATCCCAACGGGGGTCGATACATAGCGAAATATTCAGGGACTCGATGGGGATCAGTCCTGCGGGGGGCTATCTTAGAGCGGGTTCAGGCGCTTCCGAAAGAGCGATCGCCCCTTGCGGCCATACTTGCAGAGGCGTAACTTCCTTAAGATTTTCCAAGCTACCGTGAGGAGACTGGGGCGATCGCCACGCCTGCAAACCCGCTTCTACAAACGATTTCAGCCTATTTGTCAGACAAATCACCCGCTAACGCCCCAAAAACCATGCTCTTATAATGTGCGCGAGAAGCAGATTTCCTGGGTTCCTTGTTATTGGCTATTATCAGCGGAGCAAGTAGCGCACTATCCTTTCTACCTCGATCACTTTTCGTTCCACCATCGCCTTCTAATAGTCCCGTAACCTGAGCTTTTCACTGTTCCTACCATTGCGATTGGGCCTCTGGTTGCTGACCCTTGTTTCTCGCCTCAAACCTTTCAGCGCAATTTGTTCCCATCCCTACCCTTTGTGTAGCCGAATCGCCCAATCGAACTTGTCGTTTTACTGAATCTTAGAGTGGCATTATGACCTTTACTGCGCCTCCTGAAGCAAAGCCCCTAGCTGCTGATGAACTGCAAAAAATGCATGCCTACTGGCGTGCCTGCAATTATCTGGCAGTGGGGATGATTTACCTGAAGGACAATCCCCTTTTGAGGGAACCGCTCAAGCCGGAGCATGTGAAAAAGCGCTTGTTGGGGCACTGGGGCACCAGCCCAGGACTCAGCTTCATCTATGTCCACCTCAATCGGCTGATTAAGAAATATGACCTCAACATGATTTACCTGGCGGGGCCGGGACATGGCGCACCGGGCATCCTGGGGCCGGGTTATCTGGAAGGCCGTTACTCTGAGGTCTACCCCGACAAGAGTGAAGATCTTGAAGGGATGAGGAAATTCTTTAAGCAATTCTCCTTCCCCGGTCACATCGGCAGCCACGTCACCCCAGAAACCCCTGGCTCCATTCACGAAGGGGGCGAGCTGGGCTACAGCCTCTCCCATGCCTTTGGTACCGTCTACGATAATCCCACCCTGATCTCAACGGTGGTGGTGGGTGACGGTGAGGCTGAAACGGGACCGCTGGCCACCGCGTGGCACTCCAACAAGTTTCTCAATCCGGCGCGGGATGGGGCGGTGCTGCCTATCCTGCACCTGAATGGTTACAAGATTGCCAACCCCACCCTGCTGTCGCGCATCAGCCATGAAGAGCTGGAATGCCTGTTCAAAGGCTATGGTTACAAGCCCTACTTTGTGGAAGGCTCCGATCCCGAAACCATGCACCAGCTCATGGCTGCGACCCTGGAGGTGGTGATCAAAGAAATCCAGGAAATCCAGCAGGAAGCCCGCAGTGGGGGATCGGTGGAACGTCCTCGCTGGCCCATGATTGTGTTACGCAGCCCCAAGGGCTGGACGGGGCCTGCCGATGTCAACGGGCACAAAGTAGAAGGCTTCTGGCGGGCGCACCAGGTACCGATGGCCGATGTCCACAAGAATCCGGATAGCCTGGAGCTGTTGGAGAGCTGGATGCGCAGCTATGGGCCAGATGAGCTGTTTGACGAGCAGGGTACCTTTCGGGCGGATTTGAAGGAGTTGGCTCCGGTGGGCGATCGCCGCATGAGCGCTAACCCCAACGCCAATGGCGGGCTGCTGCGCCGGGAACTGAATCTGCCCGACTTCCGCGACTACGCCGTGGATATTCCCGAACCGGGCACCACGGAAGTAGAAACTACCAAGGTAATGGGCTACTTCCTGCGGGACGTAATGCGGCGAAACATGAACAGCTTCCGGGTGTTTGGCCCCGACGAAACCGCCTCCAACCGGCTGTCGGCTCTGTATGAAGCGACGAAGAAAGCCTGGATGGCCGACTTCCTCCCTGAAGACCTGGACGGCAGCCAACTGGGCCGGGATGGGCGCGTCATGGAAATGCTCAGCGAACACACCCTGGAGGGCTGGCTGGAGGGCTATCTGCTTACGGGACGGCACGGGCTGTTCCACACCTATGAAGCCTTTGCCCACGTGATTGACTCCATGTTTAACCAGCACGCCAAGTGGCTGGATATTTCCAAGCGGGAGGTGCCCTGGCGTGCCCCGGTTTCCTCTTTGAATATCCTGCTTTCTTCTACGGTTTGGCGGCAGGATCACAACGGCTTTAGCCACCAGGATCCGGGCTTTCTGGATGTGGTCACTAACAAGAGTGCCGCCGTTACCCGCATCTATCTTCCCCCCGATGCCAACTGTTTGCTTTCGGTGACGGATCACTGCCTGCGCAGCACCGACTACGTCAACGTTATCGTGGCTGACAAGCAGAAGCACTTGCAGTATTTGCCCATGGAAGACGCTGTCAAACACTGCACTAAGGGCATCGGCATTTGGGACTGGGCCAGCAACGACGACTGCGGCGTCGAGCCGGATATCCCCGATGTGGTGATGGCCTGCTGTGGAGACGTGCCGACCATGGAGTCCCTGGCGGCTACGGCCATCATGCGCCAGGAGTTCCCCGAACTGAAGATTCGCTTTATCAACGTGGTGGATCTGTTCAAGCTCCAGCCGGAGTCGGAACACCCCCATGGTCTGTCTGACAAGGACTTTGATTCCCTATTCACCACCGATAAACCGGTGATCTTCAACTTCCACGGCTATCCCTGGTTGATTCACAAGCTCACCTATCGGCGCACCAATCAGCACCGCATCCATGTTCGAGGCTACAAGGAATTGGGCAATATTAATACACCGTTGGAGCTGGCGATCCGGAACCAGATCGATCGCTTCAACCTGGTAATTGATGTTATCGACCGGGTGCCTAAGCTTGGCTCTGCCGCTGCCCATGCCAAGGAACGGATGAAGAGTCAGATCATTGAACACCTGGCCTATTCCTATGAAAACGGCATCGACAAGGATGAAATGGTGCATTGGAAGTGGCCCTACGGTTTTTCAAGCTGTAGTGCTTAGGGTGTAGCCATCTCCCGTATACGGAGGGTGTTTCTTCGTATGCGGAGATCAAGCCCTGCTGTGGGAACTAAACCGGTAAGGGCGAAGCATTGCGAAGACACCTTTTGTCTGTGATGCAAACACTTTGGTGCAATGCTTCGCCCCTCCAGTTTGTGATGCAAGCGTTTTGGCGCAATGCTTTGCCCTTACGCTGCCGTTTTTTCTTTCATCTGATCCAAATGTTTCAACCCATCTAATGCCAGGAGATTGTCCATTATGGTGACCGCTCCCCCCCATACCGTTCAACAGACCGTTCAGATAGAAGACGATCGCACCGGATTGCATATTGAAACCCTGCGTCGCGCACTGGCCGACAACCTGCTTTATATCCAGGGCAAGTTTCCTGAAGATGCCGATCGCAACGACTTTTACATGGCTTTGGCCTATACGGTGCGCGATCGCCTCGTGCAGCGCTGGCTCCGCACCCAGCAGAAGTATGCCGATCCCCAGGTCAAAGTTGTGGGCTACCTGTCGGCGGAGTTTTTGGTGGGGCCACACCTGGGCAATAATTTGATTAACCTGGGCATTTACGAGGAAGTGCGGCAGGCCGTTGAAGACTCTGGGCTGGATCTTCAAGACTTGCTTGATCAAGAGGAGGAACCGGGTTTGGGAAATGGGGGGCTGGGGCGTCTGGCGGCCTGCTACATGGACTCCCTTTCTAACCTGGATATCCCTGCCATTGGCTACGGCATTCGCTACGAATTTGGCATCTTTGATCAGGAGATCAAAGACGGCTGGCAGGTGGAAATTACCGACAAGTGGCTGCAGTATGGCAACCCCTGGGAAATTGCCCGCCCCACGGAAGCCGTCGAGGTCAAGTTTGGCGGCCACACAGAAACCTACACCGACGACCAGGGGCGCTATCGGGTGCGCTGGGTGCCTCGCCAGTTGGTCAAGGGCATTCCCTACGACAGCCCCATTCTGGGCTACCAGACCAATACCACCAACACCATGCGGCTGTGGAAAGCGGAGGCTCCCGAATCCTTTGACTTTGAGCTGTTCAACCGGGGAGATTACTACGGTGCGGTGTTGGAAAAGGTAGTCTCCGAAAACCTGACCAAGGTGCTTTATCCCAACGACGAAGACATCCGGGGTAAACAGTTGCGCCTGGAGCAGCAGTACTTCTTTGTGTCCTGCTCGCTGCAAGACATTATTCGCATTCATCTGACATCGGGGCGATCGCTCGACACCCTCCACGAAAAGTTTGCCATGCAGTTGAACGACACCCATCCGGCAGTGGCGATCGCTGAACTGATGCGCTTGCTGGTGGATGTCCACACCATGGACTGGGATCGGGCCTGGGCTGTGACCCAACAAACCTTTGCGTTTACCAATCACACTTTGCTGCCAGAAGCCCTGGAAAAGTGGCCCATCAGCCTGTTTGGCTCGTTGCTGCCCCGCCATTTGCAAATCATTCTGGAAATTAACAGCCGCTTCCTCGACCGGGTGCGCTTCAAGTATCCCTTCAACCCCCAGAAGCTCGCTCGCCTGTCCTTGATCGATGAATCAGGGGAAAAGTATGTGCGCATGGCCCATCTGGCCTGCATTGGTAGCCACGCCATCAACGGGGTGGCGGCGCTGCATACGGAACTTCTGAAGAAAACCGTCCTCAAGGACTTTTATGAACTTAGCCCTGAGAAGTTCAGCAACAAGACCAACGGGGTGACCCCCCGCCGCTGGATGGTGCTAAGCAACCCTCGCCTATCGGCTTTGATCACGGAAAAGATTGGGGATGGCTGGATCAAAAATCTGGATCATATCCGCCACCTGGAAGCCTTTGCGGACGATCCGGCGTTCCGTCAGGCGTGGCGGCAAATTAAGCTGGACGTGAAGCGGGATCTGGCGGACTATATCCTGATTCGCACGGGCATTCGGGTGAACCCAGCCTCGATGTTTGATATTCAGGTGAAGCGTATCCATGAGTACAAGCGCCAGCATTTGAATGTGCTGCACATCATCACCCTTTACAACCGCATCAAAGCCAATCCCAATCTGGATATCACGCCTAGGACATTCATCTTTGGCGGCAAGGCGGCACCCGGCTACCGCATGGCCAAGCTAATGATTAAGCTGATTACTTCCGTGGGCGATGTGGTGAATGCGGATCCGGATGTGGGCGATCGCCTCAAAGTGGTCTTCCTCCCTGACTACAATGTCACCTTTGGTCAGCGGGTCTACCCCGCCGCCGAGCTTTCGGAGCAAATTTCCACCGCAGGCAAAGAAGCCTCCGGCACGGGCAACATGAAGTTTTCCCTCAACGGTGCCCTCACCATTGGCACCCTGGACGGGGCAAATGTGGAAATCCGCGAAGAAGTGGGCGAAGAAAACTTTTTCCTGTTTGGCCTCAAGGCCGACGAAGTGGCCCAGCTCAAAGCTCAGGGCTATCGCCCCTGGGACTACTACCGTGCCAACCCGGCCCTGCAATGTGTGATTGATTTAATCCGCATCGGCCATTTCTCCCACGGGGATTCCACTTTGTTTCAACCCCTGATTGATTCCTTGCTGCATCACGATCCCTACCTGTTATTTGCCGACTACCAATCCTATGTCGACTGCCAGGATCAGGCGGCCCAGGTATATCGCGATCGCGATCGCTGGGCCCGCATGTCCATCCTGAATACCGCCCGCATGGGCAAGTTCTCAAGCGATCGCGCCATTGCGGACTACTGCCGGGATATTTGGAAGGTTTCTCCCATCCAGGTCGAGCTTCCAGAATATGTGCAGGCTACCGCAGGTTTAACCGTCTAACCCATGTTTCACCTTTATCCAAAGCCTTTCTGACCCCAGAGGTTGGCTAACTTTATGGATCCACTTACCCATCGCACGAAAGTCGTTGCCACCCTTGGCCCTGCTAGCAGCTCCCGTGAGGTAATCACCCGCATGGTCAAGGCGGGCATGAACGTTGCCCGACTCAATTTCTCCCACGGCGAGTATGAAGACCACGCCCAGCGCATCCAGCTCATTCGCGCCATTGCCGATGAATTAGATACGCCCGTTACAATCTTGCAGGATTTGCAAGGCCCTAAAATCCGCGTTGGTAAACTATCCATGGGTGAAGTCTATCTCTCGGAAGGGGAAAGCCTGACCTTGCTGCCCGCCGATGAGTTCACAGACCAGCCCAATGCAGTTTCAATCGACTATCCTTTTCTGGCCGAAGATGCCCAGCCCGGCATCCAGGTTTTGCTGGATGATGGCTTGCTGGAGCTGCAGGTTGAGAAAGTCCGGGGCAGCGAGGTAGTCTGTCGCGTCATCCGAGGCGGTGTGCTGAAGAGCCGCAAGGGGGTCAACCTCCCCAGCCTGGATCTGCGGCTCCCTTCAATGACTGAGAAAGACAGGCAGGATCTAGCGTTTGGTCTCTCCCAGGGGGTGGACTATGTCTCTTTGAGCTTTGTGCGCAAGGCCGAGGATATTCGCCTGCTCAAGCAGCTTATGGTGGAACACGGTAAGGCCGATACACCGGTGCTCGCCAAAATTGAAAAGCCCCAGGCGATCGCCAATCTCCTTGCCATCCTGGCCGAGTGTGATGCGGTGATGGTGGCCAGGGGCGATTTAGGGGTTGAGATGAGTCCCGAAAAGGTGCCGCTCCTGCAGAAGCAAATTATCCGGGAGTGCAATCGGCGGGGCATTCCGGTGATCACCGCCACCCAGATGCTGGAGAGCATGATTCACAACCCCCGCCCTACCCGTGCAGAGGCCAGCGACGTGGCCAATGCCATCATCGATGGCACCGATGCGGTGATGCTGTCGGGAGAGTCGGCGGTGGGAGAATTTCCGGTGCAGGCGGTGGAAATGCTGGTACGCATCGCCAAGGACATCGAGAGCGATATCCAATACGTCAACAATCCCCCCGAAACGACGGACGCCACCCACGCCCTCAGCGAAGCTCTCAACGTCATCGACAAAACCATTGCCCTCCGCTGCATCGCTGCCTTCACCAGTTCGGGCTATACGGCCCGTCTGGCTGGGGGCGAACGTCCCAAGGCTCCCGTGGTTGCCTTTACCCCCAATCCGGAGGTCTACCGGCGGCTCAACCTGGTGTGGGGCATTCGTCCGGTGTTGTTAGACCACGAGGTTGACACCTTTGAAGACCTCACCCACCAGGTGGAAACGATCCTGCTGGAGCGGAACTGGGCCGCCTCCGATGACAGAGTGCTGATCATGGGTGGCATCCCTACCCGGCATTCGGGGGGCACTAACTTCTTGAAGATCCACACCCTCCCGTAGTGGGAGGGCGAGGAGTCAGGGGTGAGGGATGACTAGGCCAGGGCCGCTTTCAGCTCACTACGGGCCGTATCCAGTGCCTCCGGCAGCTTATCCGCATCCCGGCCTCCCGCCTGGGCCACATTGGGGCGTCCGCCGCCGCCACCACCACAGATGGCGGCAATACCGCCCACAAACTTGCCCGCCTGGAGCTTGGCAGTATTGACCACCGTGGGGCCAAAGGCCGCCACCAGGCTCACCTTCCCTTCTGCAGGGACGGCCCCCAGGACAACGGCAGCACTGTCCCCCAGCTTTTGCTGGAGCCGTTCGGCGGCGGTTTGCAGCGCCTTCGCTTCCACCTCGCCCAGGTTGGCTACCAGAATCTGGTAGTCGCCAACGGTTTCCGCTTCGCTAACGAGCTGGTCAGACTTGGCAACGGCCAGGTCTGATTTGGTGGCCGCCAGATCCTTCTGGGTAGCCTTAAGTTCGGCCTGGAGGGCAGTCACCCGGTCCACCACCTCTTCGGGCTTGACCTTGAAGCGATCGCCCAGCTCTTTCACCACCTGGTCGCGCACCTTCAAGTAGTCCAGCACGGCAGGCCCCGCCACCGCCTCAATGCGGCGAATCCCGGAGGAAACGCTGCTCTCGGCGGTAATCTTAAACGCGCCAATTTCGGCGGTGTTGCGAACGTGGGTGCCGCCGCACAGCTCCATGGAAACGCCCCGGAAGTCAATCACCCGCACCTCGTCGGCGTACTTTTCACCGAACATGGCGATCGCCCCCCTGGCTTTGGCCTCCTCCAGGGGCAGCACGCACACATCGGCTTCGTGGGCCTCGGCGATCCAGGTGTTGACCTGTTCCTCAATCTGCTCCAGCTCCTCGGGGGTGATGGGTCGGGGGGAGGTGAAGTCAAACCGCAGGCGGTCGAAGCTCACCAGGGAACCGGCCTGGGAGATGGAAGGGTCAACCAGCTTCCTCAGGGCTGCCTGCAGCAGGTGGGTGGCGGTGTGGTTGGCCTGGGCGCGGCGGCGGCAGGCCCGGTCAATCTGGGCGGTGACGGTGTCGCCTACCCGCACGCTGCCCCGCTCCACATGGCCGATGTGGACGAAGAAGTCCGATTCTTTCTTGACGTCCTCGACGCGCACCAGCAGGTCGGGGCCAGAGAAATAACCGCGATCGCCCACCTGTCCCCCCGACTCGGCGTAGAAGGGCGTCTGGTCGAGGACGATTTGCACCTCGGTACCCACCTCGGCGGCGTCAACGGCGTGGCCCTCCACCAGCAGGGCGGCGATCTGAGCGGTGGACTGGAGATCTGTGTAGCCCAGAAATGCCGTACTGTGGATGTGCTCCGCCATCTGGTCGAGGCTGCCCTGCACCGTGAGGTCGATGGTCTGGTGGGCCGCCTGGGAGGTGGCCTGCTGCTCTTTCATGGCGGCAGCGAACCCGGCCACATCGACGGTCAGACCGTTTTCCTCGGCGATTTCCTGGGTCAGCTCCAGGGGAAAGCCGTGGGTGTCATACAGGGTGAAGGCATCGCGCCCAGAGAGTTGCTTGGCGTCCTGCTTCAGAGCCTCCACAATTAACTTGGCCAGCAGCGTCTCGCCCCGCTCCAGGGTTTCCCGGAAGCGTTCTTCTTCCCGCTCCAGTTCGGCTTTGATTACCTTCTCCTCAGCCCGCAGGTTGGGGTAGGCGGTTTCCATGAGGGCGATCGCCGTTTCCGCAACTTCGGTGATAAACGGGCGATCGATGCCCAGCAGCTTGCCGTGGCGCACCACCCGGCGAATCAGCCGCCGCAGCACATAGCCCCGCTCGGTGTTGGAAACCCGCACCCCATCGGCAATCAGGTGGGTCACCGCCCGCACATGGTCGCCCACGACTTTGAGGGAAACCTGGGCTTTGGGTTCGGCCTGGTGGTAGTTGACGTTGGCGATCGCCGCCGCTTTCTCAATAATCGGAAAAATCAGGTCGGTTTCGTAGTTATTGGGCTGGCGCTGGAGAATTTGGGCCATGCGCTCCAGCCCCATGCCCGTATCGATGTTTTGCTTCTCCAGGGGCACCAGGTTGCCCTCGGCATCCCGGTTGTACTGCATGAAGACCAGGTTGTAAAACTCGATGAAGCGACTGTCGTCCTCCAGGTCTATGTGGTCGTCCCCTCGCTCAGGGTGGAAGTCGTAATAGATTTCGGAGCAGGGGCCGCAGGGGCCGGTGGGGCCAGATGTCCAGAAGTTATCGGCCTCATCCATGCGCTGGATGCGGTGGGCGGGAATGCCAATCTCGTCGCGCCAGATGGCGAAGGCGTCGTCGTCTTCCCGAAATACGCTGACCACCAGCCGCTCCGGGGGCAGCTTGTAGACTTCGGTGGAGAGTTCCCAGGCCCAGGCGATCGCTTCTTTCTTAAAATAATCGCCAAAGCTGAAGTTGCCCAGCATTTCAAAGAAGGTGTGGTGCCGTGCCGTGCGCCCCACATTCTCAATGTCGTTGGTACGAATGCACTTCTGTGAAGTGGTGGCCCGATCCACCTCCGCCTGCCGCTGGCCCAAAAAGATGGGCTTGAAGGGCAGCATCCCGGCGATGGTAAGCATCACGGTGGGGTCTTCGGGAATCAGGGAAGCGCTGGGCAGAATTTTGTGCTGCCGCGCCTCATAAAACTTGAGGAAGGTATCGCGAATCTCTGCCCCGGAAAGGCTGGGGAAGTCCGTGGGGAAAGATGGCGCGACCTCCGCCTGGTCAGGCTTGCCGCCTTTTTTAGCCGTGCTCTTAGCAGCGTCTTTTGCTGTCGTCTTTCCCGTACTCTTTCCCGTATTCTTGCCCGAACTCTTAGCCGTACTCTTCGCCTTTTCCTTTGCCATGGGAATCCGTCTGCACTGCGATCAAACCATTCCTGTCCATCATAATATTCATTGTCCAGGGGTGACGGACGCTAGTTTGTGGGTACAGAGGAGCGATCGCCCCCTAATCCGCCTTGCTACAGTTGATCCAGGCTAAAATCCTCGAATCTTAACCGCAGGCAGCACCGATGGCCCAGGCATTCGATCCGTCAACTTCAGCAAATTCGCCCCTCTATGACTGCGACTATCACCAATGGCTCCGCAGCACCGCCCAACTGCTGCGGGACGGCAGATTTTCCCAGGTGGATTGGCTCCATCTAATTGAGGAAATCGAAGACATGGGGCGCAGCGAACGGCGAGCCGTCGAAAGTAATCTGGAGGTGGTGCTAATGCACCTGCTGAAATACCGCTACCAGGCCGATCGTCGCTCCCCTAGCTGGCGGTACACCCTGACGGAGCATCGCAACCGACTAGCCAAACTCCTGCGGGACAGCCCCAGTCTCAGGCGATACCTGGATAGCTGCTTCGATGACTGTTACCAAACGGCCCGTAGGCTGGCCGCCGATGAGACAGGACTTGAATTAAATCAATTTCCTGACCAGCCGCCCTTTTCCCCGACTGAGGCATTGGACATGGACTATTTGCCCGATTGAGTTGCCCGCTGAATTTATCCAGCTAAAAGCTTCCCCCATACCCGAAACAGCCATCGGTTTATGAGCCCCGTCGACTTGATAGTCCTGATTGTTTATACCCTCACTGTCTCCAGCGTAATTCTGCGGGCGATTAGATCGTTGACCGACAAATTAACCATCGCCCTGGATGGCGATCGCCTCAAAGAATCCCTGGAGCAGCAAAACCTTCAGGAGAAGGTAGCAGTGAAGGTGGGGTTTGAAAAACAGTATACGCCGGATGCTTTGCCCAAAACCCTGAACCTCAGTGTCACGAATCAGTCTGACCAGGTGATCTATGTGGATTGGGACAGCAGCGCTATCCTGAAGAAGGGGGGGCGATCGCGGCGCACCATTCGCCTTACTCCCTACAAAAGCCCCGATCTGTCCCAGGCCCAGGCCTGGAGCGCTATTGCCCCCAGCAGCACCCTCCAGGAGCAGATTACCGCCGAAGACGCCCTGACCCCCTCCAAAGACAATCCCGAAATCCTGGAGCCTGCCAAGCCCCTGATCGAGGTGAAGGGCGACCCTAAGGATAAGAAAAAGGACCAGGAGTTTAAGGACTTCATGGCGGGAAAAATTACCCTCAGCTTCTCCATGTGCCTGGTGATTCGCGCCACCGGAGCGCCTGTCGAGGCAAACGGCGATCGCCTGCTCCCTAGCGGGATTCAAACCTACCTGCTCCACTGTGATTTTATTCTTAAGAAATCTCCCTGGACCGACGTGGTGCCCTGGTGAAAACCGAAGGACGGCGATCGCCATCCGCAATTAGACTGGAGGTGGGAAGGAGTAGGCGAGGTGGTTGCAGGCATTTGCCTGAGGAAAGTCCGGGCTCCCGAAAGACCAAACTTGCTGGGTAACGCCCAGTGCGGGTGACCGTGAGGATAGTGCCACAGAAACATACCGCCGATGGGAAGGCAGAAGGCAGAAGGCAGAAGGCAGAATATTTTTCATCCTTCATCCTTCATCCTTCATCCTTCCACAGGTAAGGGTGCAAAGGTGCGGTAAGAGCGCACCAGCAGCATCGAGAGGTGCTGGCTCGGTAAACCCCGGTTGGGAGCAAGGTTAGGAACAAGGGTTGGTCTTTTTCCCGTTCCGCTGATTCGCACCGCAAGAGGCGACTGGTAACAGTCGTCCCAGATAGATAACCGCCCTCCTGAGCGCATCAGGAGAACAGAACCCGGCTTATGTCCTGCTCCTTCCTATTTCCCCAAGTGCTTTGCCAACCGTGTGTTTAGCTAATCTATGCACCTTCCTGATTCGCGTCGCCAAAAGCAGCTGCAACAGCTTGTGGTTAAGTTAGGTCTCCCTGATAATGCGCCCATCCAGTGGGCGCTGCTCGATCAGGCCCTCACCCACGCCACTTTCTCCCAAACCCGAAACTACGAACAGCTTGAGTTTGTCGGCGATGCGGTGCTGCGGCTGGTGTCGGCAGAATGCCTGTACGAAACCTATCCCCAACTCTCGGAAGGGGAGCTATCGGCTATTCGAGCTGCCCTGGTGAGCGATCGCACCCTGGCCAAACTGGCCGATCGCTACGACCTTAGCCGCTATCTGCTCATTGGAGCCAGCGCCCTGGGAGACAAGGCCGGTGCCCAGACTCGCTCCGCTGCCGCTTTTGAGGCCCTACTGGGCAGCCTCTACCTGAGCACCCACGATTTATCCCTGGTGCGCCCCTGGCTCAATGTCCATCTCCAGGAATTTGCGGATACGATTCGTCGCGATCCTACGTTAGAAAACTATAAGGGCGCACTTCAGGGGTTGACCCAGGCCCATTATCAAACCCTGCCCGATTACCGCGTCACAGAAATTGGGCACAACCACGGGGACAAAGAGCGGTTTTTGGCGGAGGTGTGGCTGAACGGCAAATGCTGGGGGGCGGGTAAGGGCCAGTCCAAAAAAGCTGCCGAACAGGAGGCGGCTCGCGCTGCGTTTCACGCCCTGCAGATCCAGCGAGGTTAGATCCTATCCCAGAACTCCGGTAAAGGTTTTGGATTCTCAGAACTCTGGCGAGTTTTTGGGTAGGTACTTAAGCAATCTTCACATCAGCCAGGAGGGCATTCGGTGGGACAGCAGCCAGTCGGAATCGCCATTTTAGGGGCAGGACGATGGGGCACCCATCTCACCCGCCATTTTTTCCACCATCCCGATGCCCATCTGCGGCTGGTGGCCGACCCCAACCCCAGCCAGCTCGATACTTTAGACCAGCGCTTTGGCCTGACGCAGGCGGGGGTGCGCCTGACGACCCACTGGCCGGATGTGCTCACCCAGGAAGGAATTGCAGCCGTGGCGATCGCCACCCCCGCCGCCACCCATACCCCGCTGGTTCAGGCTGCCCTGGAGCGGGGCTACCACGTGTTGGTGGAAAAACCCCTGACGCTGAATGTCGCAGAGGCGATCGCCCTTTGCCACCTGGCCGACCGGCAAAACTGCCTGCTGGTGGTGGATCACACCTACCTGTTCCACCCCGCCGTCATCCAGGGGGCGGCCCTCATTCGCAAGCAGGGCATCGGTTCCCTGCGCTACGGCTACGCCAGCCGCACCCACCTCGGCCCCGTGCGTCAGGATGTGGATGCTCTGTGGGATCTGGCCATTCACGACCTGGCGATTTTCAACCTCTGGGTAGACGAATTCCCGGAGGAGGTGCAGGCCAGCGGCGAAGTCTGGCTGCAGCCGTCGGCCAGCGCGCCCCAATTTCCGACCGGATTGGCCGACCTGGTGTGGATTCGCGTCCGCTACCCCAGCGGCTTCCATGCGGTGATTCATGTCTGCTGGCTGAACCCTGACAAGCAGCGGCGGCTGACGGTGGTGGGCAGCGAGGGTGCCCTGATCTTCGATGAAATGCAGCCAGACAACGCCCTGATTCACCTCCAGGGCCAGATACTGCGCCAGGGAGAGGCCTTTGTGCCCAGTGACTGCCAGCGGGACGGTGTCCCCCTGCCGGATGGGGAGCCTTTGGGGCAGGTCTGTGGACACTTTCTCCAGTGTGTGCAGCGTCGGGAGCCGTCGGACGTGACGCCGGGGTGGCGAGCGGTGGGCTATGTGCAGATCCTGGCGGCGATCGCCACATCCCTCCAGTGGGGGGGCTGCCCGGTGAGCGTCGAACCGCCCCATCCGCTGACTATTTGCCAAGCTGCGTCTGCCAATCGTCCCCCAGGCGAATCGTAACATCTGACTGCAGAACACCCGTACTTTCGTTGAGCACTTCGCCAAACCCCAGAGCCGCCCGCACTGCCGCCGCACTGCCCACATCCCCCTGCTGGGCAATGATGCGGGTTTCGCTGAGGGGCTGCTCCCAGTCGCGGCCTACATAAACGTTGCGGTAGCCCGCTTCATTGAGCCGTTCGATCAGGGCATCTACCGCATCCTCATCGTCGGTGGTGTCCTGGATGGCGATACTGAGGTATCCCGGATCGATGTCGCTGGGGGAGCGATCGCCCCAGTCGAAATATTGGGCCGCCATCTCGTCGATGTCTTCTTCGTCGGGCAGCCAGTAGCTCAGGTCGTAGTCCCCTGGGTTGCTAAACTCGCCAGGGAGCATGAGCATATTTACATCAGACCGCTCGGCACGGGAAGCGAACCCTACCAGGGCCAGCAGTTCTTCCACCGTCAAATTGCTGTCGAGGTGGTCTTGGATGACCGAGAGAATTTTGGGAAAGCGGGCCAGGGTAATGGGGCTGAGGGTCTGCTCCTGGAGTGCCCGCAGCAGCATCTGCTGACGCTGCACCCGCCCGATGTCGCCAGTGGCATCGTAGCGAAACCGCAGAAACTGGAGGGCCTGGTCGCCGCTGAGGTGCTGTTCGCCCTGCTTCAGGTTGATGTAGAGATGCTGGCTATCGTCTTGATACTTCATGTCCTGGGGCACGTAGACCGTCACGCCACCCAGGGCATCGATTAGCTTTTCTACCCCCTGCACATTGATGCGGACGTAGCGATCGATGTGAACCCCGCCCAGCAGATCGCTAACCGTCGTGGCCGCGGCGGCAGCTCCGTACAGATTCGCCTCATTGAGCTTGGTAACGCCCACCCCATCTACCCGAGTGCGCGTATCTCGTGGGAGGGAAAGGACAGTGAGCTGGCCGCTTTCTGGATCGAAGCGAATGAGCAGCATCGTGTCCGCCAGCCCCTCGAAGGAGTCCACCAGGGCGTGATAGCCCACGTCTTCAAACTCGGTGGGCAGGTCGTTCAGATCGGAAGTGAGAACTTTGACCCCCAGCACCAGGATATGAACCGGACGGGTCAACTGGGGGAGACGAAAGTTCACACCAGTGGAAATGCGATCGCCCTGGTCGAAAACCTCGGCTTCCTCAGCACTCAACTGGCGCTGCATCAGAGGAGTACTGGCCAGGGCCACCGCCAGCAGCGCCCCCGCTGCCGCAGACACCATGGCCACCACCGTCAGCCCCGACGTAATCCAGACCCAGCGCCAGCGGCTGCGCTGCGGTGAGGGGGCGTAATTTGACGCGGACGGGGTGAAGCGGGAGTTTGGCAGATTTTTAGACGACACAGTGGGCCTCGCGGATGTGCTGGGAACACGAAATGGAACGGTGAGCCATTTATTCTACTCCAGCAGCTATCCTAGCAAGCTTCTGGCGTATCGCAGAGGCTAGGGTAGGCGATCGCCCAACCGGCTCACCCCCGGTAACCATAACCGTTTACGTCGCCAGAGCTGCACCATCAGCCCAATATTTACCAGAAAATAGCCCGACGTGAGCAGGCTGCTTATGATCAGCAGGGGCAGGGCCAGCGTGTCCGACGCCTGTGCGCCCGTGTTCAGTAGCAAATAGCCCAGCAGCCAGCCCAGCGCCAGGGTCACCGCCAGCCGACTGACCGCCCGCTGCTGGCGATCGCCCTGATGGCGGTAGAGCGTCCACAGGGCCGGAAAGAAGCCCACCACTGGAATTAAATAGAGAAACAGCCCCAGCCGTCTCAGCTCCCCACTGTCGAGGGAGTCTTGAAAAAAGACTGGATCGAGGCGCGATCGCCAGTCCGGCTCCAGAGGATTAGACGCCTGATTGTTTGACTGCGGTTGCCCCGGATGCGATTGCTCAGAATCAGGCCCCAGATTCGATTGATCAACCATATGGCGTTACGCTTTCGCGTTAGGACATTCAAGAGGTGTGGAACCCCCGCGACGTGGGGGTTCCACAATCAAACCTTAGCCCGTAGGGCTATATCTGTGTTCCAGCTTTTTCCCATCATCGCATCCGTGACGGGGAATGACAGGGACGCCTGGCAAGGATGTTGCCCCTATCCCCTTCTCCTATCAAGAGATAAGGGGAGCCAGAAGTAGGGTGGGCACTGCCCACCTCAGGAGACTTTTGAATCCTGATCATACCCAAAGACATAGGGGCAAATAACCATTTGCCCCTACCAACCGTTTAACCGAGGGTAAATTTTCCTCAGAAATCTCATTAAGACATGACAAGTAGGACGTTCAGCGTCCCAAATATCCCGTTATTTTGTCCGGCTTTAAGCGGGAACCCGGCGCTACATCACCTGCTCGACTTCGGCAATTTCGGGAATCGATTCCCGCAGCTTGCGCTCGATGCCCATGCGCAGCGTCATGGTGGAGCTGGGGCAAGAGCCGCAGGCTCCCTGGAGCCGCAGACGGACGATGGGGCCATCTAGCTCGACGAGTTCAACGTTGCCACCGTCGGCCATCAGGTAGGGACGCAGTTCGTCAAGAACGGATTCGACGTTGTCTGTTGTCAGTTCCATAGTTTGAGCCATAGTTCACCTGCTTGAATCAATTTCCTTACAAAAGCATGACACAACAAATTGCCACACATCGTAGATGGCGTAGCCCCCACAGAAATGCAACATGTTTGTTGTTTTAGTCCCATTCTAAAGGAATTCGCCCGGAACGCGTGTCCGATTTGCCTTCATTTGGCTGCCCGCTGGGGGCGAAAGAGATGGTCGTGGTCAGGATTGTAGAGTCGCGATCGCGCCCCCTCCACCGCTGGCTCCCTCTCAGACTGGGGCAGGGCCAGGGCCGGACTGATGATAAACAGGGTGGTGCGAATCAGGTTTTCCCGTCGGGTAACCGCCGCCATTTCCCGCAGGGGCACCACCCAAATCTGCTCGTCCTGCCAGCCCACCCGATAGCAGATGGCGACGGGCGTTTCCGGGTCGTAATGCTGCAGCAGTTGGGCCTGGGAGTCTTCCACGTGGCGAGCGCTCAGGTAGAGGCAGAGGCTGGCGCGATGGGCGGCGAGGGAGGCCAGCTCCTCTGCCTCGGGTACCTGAGTGCGACCGCTGATCCGCGTCAGAATAATGGTCTGTACCAGGTTGGGGATGGTGAGTTCGGCCTGGAGACGGGCGGCGGCGGCCTGGAAGGCACTGATGCCGGGAATCACCTCCACGGGCACCTGGGCAGCGGTGAGGGCCTGGATCTGCTCGTGGATAGCGCTGTAGAGGCTGGGGTCGCCGGACTGGATGCGGGCAACGGACTGGCGCGATCGCACCCGCGCCACCATCAGGGGAATGATGTCCTCCAGGGTTTTGTTGGCGGTGCGAATCTGCTCGGCGTCGGGTCGGGCCAGTTGCAAAACCGGCAGCGGCACCAGGGAGTCGGCAAATAGAATAACATCGGCCTGGGAAATGATGGTCTGGGCTTTGACAGTGAGCAGATCTGGGTCACCGGGGCCAGCGCCCACAAAATACACCTTGGCATCGAGGGGGGAAACGGTCATAAAGTCAGCTTTATTTCGCGTAGGGTGCGTCGCCGCGCTGCGAGACGCACCAGAATTTGTCGATTCTCGTAGGGTACATCATCGCTTTGCGCAACGTGGCATGACCCGATTGAATGAGCCGATGGGGCAGTGCGTTGAGGTGCATCCCTGAACAACGTGGGAGCCATCCATTTAAGCCGGGAAATCCTGGTTGGATACGAACCCAGAAGTCAGAATGGGACTGACTCCTGACTCCTGACTCCTGACTCCTGACTCCTGACTCCTGTCCTTGGGAAAGCTTCCCGAATCTACTTTCTCCGTATACAAGGGAGCGATCGCGGAAATCGGCGACATAGTTTTTAAAGACTGGGTAAACTCGTCCTGGGTCTCCTGACAGCCAATCTCCAGTCAGTAGGATGGAATGGTAGATGCACCCTGATTCAAAACCCTGGAGGTACCTTCAGGGTTTTTTCTTATTTCTGATGCTGCCTCAGGTGCGTTGAGATACATCGAATTAAGTAAATCATTTCACACGCCACCGGTAGGGGCAAATGGCCCTACGTCGTCGGGTCGAACCATTTTCAAAAATCTCCTTAACGGCCCCTCTCGCTATCATGGAAAATGGATCAACATTTATCCGCCGCCTTTGCCCTATGTCTTCCGTCTTCAAACCATCTCCTGCCGCTGCTACGACGGGTGCCCCAGCGGTGCCGCCCCTTCTGGGGGCTTCCCTGGACGAACTGACCGCCTGGGTCGAGCAGCAGCAGCAGCCCAAATATCGGGGCAAGCAGCTCTATCAGTGGATTTACCAGCAGGGGGCGCGATCGCTCGCTGACATCTCCGTTTTTCCCAAGCAGTGGCGGGCGGCGGTGTCGGCGGTGCCCATCGGTCGCTCCCGGTTGGCCCATCAGTCTGTGGCTCCTGATGGCACAGTGAAGTATCTGCTGGAGCTGGCGGACGGTCAGCGCATCGAAACCGTGGGCATTCCCCTGGGTAAGCGGCTGACGGTGTGCGTCTCATCTCAGGTGGGCTGCCCCATGGCCTGCGACTTTTGCGCCACGGGCAAGGGCGGCTTTACCCGCAACCTGGAGCGCCACGAGATTATCGACCAGGTGCTGACGGTGCAGGAGGAGTTTGGCCGCCGGGTGAGCAACATCGTTTTTATGGGCATGGGGGAGCCGCTGCTGAACCTGGATAACGTGCTGGGGGCGGTGCGATCGCTCAACCAGGACGTGGGCATCGGCCAGCGGGCCATGACCATCTCCACGGTGGGCATTCCCGGACGCATCCGCCGACTGGCCAAGAACCAGCTTCAGGTGACCCTGGCGGTGAGCCTCCATGCCTCAAACCAACCCCTGCGTAAGCAGCTCATCCCCAGCTCGATGCAGTATCCCCTGGAGGATTTGCTGGCGGAGTGCCGCGAGTATGTGGAGCTGACGGGGCGACGGGTGACGTTTGAGTACATCCTGCTGGCGGGGCTGAACGACACCGCCTCCCACGCTACAGAGCTGGCCCGCCATCTGCGCGGCTTCCAGAGCCATGTAAACCTGATTCCCTACAACCCCATCAGCGATGCCGACTATCAGCGCCCCGACCGCCAGCGCATCGATGCCTTTGTGGACGCCCTGAAGCGTCACCACATTGCCGTGAGCGTGCGCTACTCCCGTGGGCTGGAGAAGGATGCGGCCTGTGGTCAGTTGCGGGCCAGTGTGCCGGAGCGATCGCCCGTTGCATAACTGAGTTTTGCAAAAGTATTGGTAACCTGCAAAATCTGTGTTACTATCAGTAATCGTGTGAATAGATGGGTCGGTGCCCGAGTGGTTAATGGGGGCGGACTGTAAATCCGCTGGCTACGCCTACGCTGGTTCAAATCCAGCCCGGCCCACCACACGATGATTGCCTGCGCCAACCCGGTTGCTGTGACCCGGCTAGCTGTCAGGTGGAGAGATACTTCCGTATCTGTAAGATCCCTATCTTTTGGGGTAAGCTAGCAGTACTGGCCCGTGTAGCTCAGTGGTAGAGCGCACCCTTGGTAAGGGTGAGGTCACGAGTTCAATCCTCGTCACGGGCTTTTGAAAGGATCCACGTCCTCAACTACGAGGCACCCGGTTGCTGGAGTCGCCTGGTCACGGTGCCGAAGCGGGGAATTTTGATTACCCCACCCCAGGGCCAGGCGATGAGCTACCTGAGCCGCCGCCGCTAGACGGAAAGGATCTAGGGTTGTGTAAGTCAAGGGGCTTGGGTGAGATGCGGTTGCGCGATCGCCCTTTGCCCCTCACACTTCAGCCGAGCGACTTCCGCTTAGTCTGGACGGCTGAATCAATGAGTGGCGTTGCGGTGAAGAGAGGGGAGGGGAGGGGAGGGGCGATCGCCCTTATCCATCCAGCGGACTCCGCACGCCCCGCCCACCGCGATTTAGAACGTGGGTGTAAATCATAGTCGTTTTGACATCTTTGTGGCCCAACAGCTCTTGCACCGTGCGAATGTCATAGCCATCTTCG
>JAYKGU010000179.1:0-23250 GCA_035285585.1 Synechococcales cyanobacterium | reverse complement strand
CCAAACCCTAGACACCGCCGCCGCCACCGCCGGTGAAAACCGGGTGGCGGTATTGCTCATGGGCTATGGCGAGGTGGAAAGCTACGACGACTTCGCCAACTACAACGAGCAGGCCCTCAACCTGCTGACGGCTAAGTTCGCTCCTGTGCCCACCTGGGTCTACCCGCCCCTGGCCAAGCTGCTGGCCATTTTTGATCTGCATGAGTGGAGCCATCAACACGGGAACTTTATTTCCCCCCACAATGCCATCTTCGAGCGGCAGCGGGCTGGCATCGAGCATCATCTGCAGCATCAGTGGGGCGATCGCGTCAAAGTATTCAAAGCGTTCAACTTCTGCGCTCCGTTTCTTCCAGAGCAGGTGCTTACAGAAATTAAGGCTGAGGGCTTCGACAAGCTGCTCATTTATCCTCTGTTAGTGGTCGATTCCATCTTCACCAGCGGTATCGCGGTGGAGCAGGTTAACCAGGCTCTGGCCCACCTGGCCGACAGCACCGAGCACTGGGTAAAGGGTCTCCGCTACATTCCTTCCTTCTACAACGAGCCTGAATACATTCACCTCACGGCCCGCATGGTAGAAGAAAAGATTAAGCAGGATCTGGCCGTAGCCCACCTGCCCTCACAAACGGGCATCGTATTGATGAACCACGGTTGCCCCCACGAAGCCAAGGGCTTTACTTCTGGTATCGACGAAAGTCAGGCGCTTTACGAGCGAGTACGGGAGCAGCTCATCCATCGCTATCCGCTGATCTCGGTGGGCTGGCTCAACCACCAGACGCCTCTGATCAAGTGGACCCAGCCCAATGCGGAGCTGGCAGCTAAAAACTTGATGGATTTGGGCGCAACGGCGATCGTGTTTATGCCCATTGGCTTTGCCACTGAAAATCACGAGACCCTGCTGGATGTGGAACACATTATTGGCCATCTGCGGCAGTCCCGCCCCGATGTCACTTTTGTGCAGATGCCCTGCGTCAACGACCATCCGGAGTTTTTACAGATGGCCGCTCGCTGGGGCGATCGCCACATCGCTGACCTCTTATCTGAGCAGGCCCTGGCGGTCAACCCGTCCCTGGCCTCTGCACAAGCTCAGCAGTTCCACGGCCACGACCACGGCCACGACCACAGCCACGGACATCATAGCCACGACCATAACGGACATCATCATCACTAAGTAGAACTGCATTAAGTAGAACTGCATTGAAAAACGAAGGTTAGAAAACCGGGGCGCTCCCGGTTTTCTAACATGAATTTAATTGTGCTGACCTACTTAATGGGTTGTTTGGCATAAATGTGGCCCCTGCCCTCATCCTCCAGCCCCTTTTCCCAATCTGAGAGAAGGGAAGCCGGAAGCGATCGCCAGT
Source organism: Synechococcales cyanobacterium (assembly GCA_035285585.1). GTDB lineage: Bacteria > Cyanobacteriota > Cyanobacteriia > CAKZMO01 > CAKZMO01 > JAYKGU01. The sequence continues at coordinate 21,892 of JAYKGU010000179.1, read as the reverse complement.
TTTAAGCCCCTCTTCCGTTCTGGGAGAGGGGCCTGGAGTGAGGGCTATATACTTTTGTCAGCCAGAGCCTGAAGCATTAGCCTTTGGATTGGTCATCCGTCGTGAACGTCAGACGGGTGCCGCTATAGTCATCCTTGGTGTTGACGCCTTCGATGGAGCCACCACATTCCTTCCAGGCAGGCAAGCCGCCCTCAATCTCGGCAACTCGAATGTAGCCAGCCCCCCGAAGCTGCCTGGCAGCATCCGACACCTGCTCCGCATTTTCGCCATAGAGATAGATGTCCCGGTTAGTCTCGATGCCATGTACATTCTGCACTTGCGGCAGCAATTCGTGCAGCTCGACGTTTACCGCCCCCAGAATGCGCTCCTGCTGGAACTGCTCTCTAGAGCGCACGTCTAAGATGGTCAGGGCAGGTTCACCCCAATCCAGACGCTCCTTCAGCTCATTGGCGCTTGACTTCGCCTGCATGGGTTCGGGGGAAGGTAGGGGGCTGGTCACGGTGTCTTTCACAGAGCGGACAGTGTCTTGAAGATCAGCCATAGCAAATAGCCTCGTTATGTATTCTTAGTTACTCCTGTAACCTAACGGACGCCCTTCTCACCCCAATTCCATCCAGGGTCAGAACCTGGCTCCTTCCCATATCAAAAACCGTCCCACTGAAGGGCACCTGGTATTATCGAAAATACTAACCTCACTCACGACTTTGTCGGATTTCTCGCGGCATGTTAACCATTGCACTGCCAAAGGGTGCCCTGCTCAAAGACAGCATCCACCTTTTGAAAGACCTGGGCCTGGACTTTAGCACCATCCTGGATGAGTCTAATCGCCAGCTCGAAATCTGGGATCCCACCCGTACTGCTCGTGTCCTGCTGGTGCGCAATTACGATGTTCCGGTTTACGTGGAATATGGCCAGGCCCAGTTGGGCATTGTGGGATACGACGTACTGAAGGAAAAGCAGCCCCAGGTCGCTCACTTAGTTGACCTGAAATTTGGCCAGTGCCGTATGTCAGTGGCGGTGAAACGGTCTAGTCCCTACCAATCTGTGCTGGATCTGCCACCCCACTGTCGGGTGGCCTCCAAGTTTGTGCGCTGTGCCAGGGAATATTTTCAGAGCCTGGATATCCCCGTTGAAATCGTGCCCCTCTACGGCTCGGTTGAGCTAGGGCCGATTACCGGCATGTCAGAGGCCATTGTCGATCTGGTGGCCACCGGGCGAACGCTCCAGGAAAATAACCTGGTGGAAATTGCCCAGCTTTATCAAAGTACGGCCCGGTTGATTGCCCATCCCCTCAGCTACCGCTTGAATCTAGATGGCCTCCATCAGCGGATTGAGCAAATCAGGCAGCGGGTCAGTCAGGAGATCAGTATTGTTAGCGGATGAGTTTGACAGCGCAATGATGCGCCGCTGCCTGGAGCTAGCCCAGAGAGCCTTGGGGCAGACCGCTCCCAACCCTATGGTAGGGGCGGTGATTGTCAAGCACGGCCATGTCGTCGGCGAGGGCTTTCATCCAGGAGCAGGCCATCCCCATGCGGAGGTGTTTGCGCTGCGGGCAGCGGGGGAGCAAGCACGAGGGGCAACAATTTACGTCAACCTTGAGCCTTGTAGCCACTATGGCCGTACGCCCCCCTGTGCCGATGCCCTGATCGCCGCTGGGGTGGCTAAGGTCGTTGTAGGCATGGTCGATCCTAATCCTCAGGTGGCAGGGCGGGGCATTGAAAAACTGCGTCAGGCTGGGGTGGAGGTGCTGGTGGGGGTGGAGGAGGCCGCCTGTCAGCGGCTCAATGAGGCTTTTTGCTACCGGATGCAGCATCAGCAGCCGTTTGGCATTCTCAAGTACGCCATGACCCTGGACGGCAAAATCGCCGCCACTGGCGGCCACAGTGCCTGGGTAACGGGACCGGTGGCCCGCCGGGAAGTCCATCATCTGCGGGCAGCATGCGATGCGGTGGTGGTGGGTGGGAGTACGGTGCGGCGGGATAATCCTTTGCTGACCACCCATGGCGTGAGTGACCACAATCCCCTGCGGGTGGTTATGAGTCGGCAGCTACAGGTACCTGACGATGCCCAACTCTGGCAAACCGATGTGGCCCCTACTCTGGTATTTACAGAGGTCGATACCGATCTCCAGCGGCAGGCCAGGCTGCGTAGTCGGGGCGTGGAAGTGGTGGCGCGATCGCCCCTCACCCCGGCCTTAGTTATGCAAACCCTGTACGACCGAGGCTGTCTCTCAGTACTGTGGGAGTGTGGTGGAGTACTGGCAGCTCAAGCGATCACCGATGGCGCAATTCAAAAAGTGCTGGCCTTTATCGCCCCCAAGATTATTGGCGGTACCGAGGCTCCCACGCCCGTTGGGGATTTGGGGTTGACCCAAATGACGGAAGCCCTGGTGCTTCACGAAACCCAGTGGCGCACCGTGGGCGGGGACTACGTGCTGGAGGGGTATTTGTCTAGCCCCTCAGAGAGACGGCTTTAGGCGATCGCCCATAGGCGGGTCAGTAACCTAAAAAACCTTGGCATGAGAACATTTGAGAACATTAATGATGGGTGAATCCCCCCCAGCGCAAAGGATTCACCCCAAAAAACTAAGCCCGAGAGCTATAAGTAGAACTGCATTGAAAAACGAAGGTTAGAAAACCGGGGGAGCGCCCCGTTGGGGCGCTCCCCCGGTTTTCTAACATAAATTTAATTGTGCTGACCTACTTAGCTAAAGATTTACTCGCCCTCGACCGCTTCGCCAGCTTCCGGCTCCTCAATGGGTTCCCCTACCGGCTCCTCAAGGGGTTCCTCCACCGGCTCCTCAATTACTTCCCCTTCCGTTTCGAGTTCGGTTGATTCTTCAGGCGCACAGGCCGCTAATAACAGGGGCAGCCCCACCAGAGCGAGGGCAAGCAAACGCTTCACTGACTGAGCTTTCAGAGTCGTCATAGCGATAATTTTCCTCAAAAACAGAAAGAAATTAACAGGTGAGGAATGGTGGATCGGGCTACTGTCCCGTCCGCCCATGCCCTCGGACACGCTTGCCTACCAAAATGGAAAAATATTCCCAGTTCGGCAAGGATTGCCACAGCATCGCAAAACCGCCGGTTAACCAGCATCTTACCCAAGGTAGAATTGCCCCACCCTGGGATTTCATCCCTGAGACTTTGGCTAAAACTCCACTAGAATGGGGGTTAACCGATTTGACCCTTTGCCCCGCTACGATCGCCCCACTATGACAGTTTTGCCAACGCCAACCCCTGCCCTCCAGAGCATTGCCCAGGAAACCCGTCAGGCGGCCCGCAGGCTGGCAGTGCTGCCAGCCGATGCCAAAAATCGGGGGCTGGAGGCGATCGCCCAGGCATTAGAAACCCATAAGGCGGCAATCGTGGCTGCCAATGAGGCCGATTGTCAGGCAGCCCTGGCGGAAGGGTTGGCCGCTCCCCTCTACGGTCGGCTGAAGCTGGACGCCACCAAGCTGAAAGGGGCGATCGCCGGAGTGCGGGACGTGGGCAAGCTGCCCGATCCCGTCGGCCATGTTCAGATCCACCGAGAACTGGATGCGGGGCTGGTGCTCAAGCGGGTGACCTGTCCCCTGGGAGTGCTGGGGGTCATTTTCGAATCCCGTCCCGATGCGGTGATGCAGATTGCCTCCCTGGCGATCAAGTCGGGTAATGGGGTCATCCTCAAGGGCGGGCGGGAAGCGGTGCGCTCCTGTCAGGCGATCGTCAAGGCAATTCACCAGGGGCTGGCCCAGGCCGACATCGACCCGGCGGTGGTGCAGTTGCTCACCACCCGTGAGGAAACCCTGGAACTCCTCAAGCTGGAGCAGGACGTAGATCTGATTATTCCCCGTGGCTCCAATGCCTTTGTGCGCTTTGTTCAGGAAAATACCCGCATCCCGGTGCTGGGTCACGCAGATGGCATCTGCCACCTCTATGTGGATGCCGCCGCTTCGATTGAGCAGGCCATTGCCATTGCTGTAGACGCCAAGGTGGGCTATCCCTCAGCCTGCAACGCCATTGAAACCCTGCTGGTGCATCGGGCGATCGCCCCCACCCTGTTGCCCCCCCTCGCAGAGACGCTACACACCCATCGCGTCGAACTGCGGGGCGATGCGGCAACCTGTAATTTGCTGACTGTTAAGGCTGCCACCGAAGCCGATTGGTCCACGGAGTACAGCGATCTCATCCTGGCGATCAAAATCGTAGATTCCCTGGAGGCAGCGATCGCCCATATCGACACCTATGGGTCACGCCATACCGAGGCGATCGTCACCGCAGATGCCCAGGCCGCCCAAACCTTCATGGCCCAGGTTGACGCTGCTGGCGTTTTTCACAACTGCTCCACCCGCTTTGCCGATGGCTTCCGCTATGGCTTTGGTGCAGAGGTGGGCATCAGCACCCAGAAGATGCCGCCCAGGGGGCCAGTCGGCCTGGAGGGATTGGTTACCTACAAGTATCAGTTGGTGGGACAGGGGCAGGTGGTGGCCACTTATTCCGGGGAAAACGCTAAACCTTTCCGTCACCAGGATTTGCTTCACCCCTAGAGGGTATTGAGCGATCCTTCTGAAAAAAATAGTCCGTCATCTAAGTAGTTAATGCGGGCCAGGGGGCTTAAGGCCTCCAAGACTTCAGTGCCGTAGCTACGGTGGTTGACCCGGTTGTCTAGAAGCGCCACAACCCCCTGGGTGTCACGGACGGGGGCGATCGCCCGATGCAGCTCGTTCAAAGTCTCGGGCAGCAGGTAAAGGCGAAACCAGTTTTGCTGTCGCCGCTTATAGTAAGCCACCCGCCCCGCAACCCGTGGATCCTCCAGGGAGGGGACGGGCAGAGTGGTAATAATTAAGAGCCGAGGGGCGGGCAGCACCGCCTGATGGGTGCGCCAGAACTGCCAGCCCGTCACCAAAATACCGTTGTCATCCAGACAGGTGCGTTCAAGCTGAACGCGGGAGCCGAACTCAGCGGCCAGGGTAGCTCCTACCTGGGCCTTCAGGGGCACATCCCCCACCAAAATCACCGTTGGCCCTTCGGCGGGGGCACTGGCCACCAACAGTTGCCGAATTTCCTGCAGCAGAGCAGGCTGAAACTGGGGTGTATTCGGCATGGGCATCCGTTCGGGCAGGTAGAGGTGAATTAGCTCACTCTGGCGATCGGGGGAAAACTTAAGGCAGGTGATATCGTCCAGCCCTACCCGCTGGCGGTAGAGCGTCGCATCGGGATCCTGGTCGAGGACGCCCCCCACCATCACAAAGGGCTGCTGTTCCCACACCAGCTCCAGGGCAGGGGCGATGTCGATGGGACTGCAGTGGAGGGAAAACTGCCCCTGGGGCCGCCGAATTTCTGTCCAGATGAGCTGATCGCTGCGGTGGAAGTGTTCAAAAAACGATTTCCACTGGGGAGGGAGGTGGCACCGGGTATAGCCCTCCGTTTCCGCATCCAGGGCCGAACAGGCGGTTTCCAGATCTGCTTGAAGCGATCGCAGCGTATCTTGTTCTGCCGCATCCAGCAGATGGCACTCGTAGGGATTCACAGGATGCTGAAAGATGGAGCGGGTGAGCTGAACCCGGGCATCGCGAATTCGATCGGCCTGGGCCGGACAGGCCAGCATCAAGTCATCCCAGTGCTGGGGACTAATTTGGGTCGTGAGGTGCTGCCGGGTCCAGTCTTCCAGGTCATCCACCCCGTCGATGATCGCGGGAATACCTTTTGGAAAGCGGCCTTCGTGATTGAGGCGATCGCCCAGCCAGTGGTGAGGGGAGGTGAGCAGCAGCCCCTGAAAATCGGCATAGGGCCAGCGATCGCCCGTTTGAATTGGTTTGTCAACCGTAATCCACTGCTTCAGGCGAGGAATTTCTACCATGAGCAACCGCTGCCGCAGGGTGTCGGGAACCACCAGCAGCACCGGCTCCGGCCAGATCAGGGCGGGCACCAGGTAGCTGAGGCGATAGCGCCCATCGTATCCGGAGGGTGCCCCCGCCTGGATCAGCGCACTTCGCTCCAGGCGGAGGGCACGCGCCACCAGGCGGGCCATCGTCAGGTGATGGGGCCAGTGCGGCTCACCCTGCTCCCGGAGAAATGCCCGAAGTTGCTGATGGACTTCTACCTCTATCAAAATTCAGTCCCTTGCCTCGAACGCAACGACCTTCATTTTGACACAAACTCCTCTTGGCAGGATGTCCGTGGAGTGCCGGATATCTCTGCCTTCGGGCATCTCTGGGCAATTGGACGGAGAATAGCGACGGGGGATCTGGGAGTGGTTTGCGAGCAATCAAAGGGTGATCTGGGGCATCAAATCTGGGAGAGTTAAATTTGGGATTGATCTGGGAGATGGATGGGCGATCGCCATGAAAATCGGGATTATTGGACTGGGGCTAATCGGAGGCTCCCTGGGGCTGGATTTTAAGGCGCAGGGGATCCATCAAGTTTTTGGCGTGAGTCGTCGGGAAGAAACCTGCCAGCGGGCGATCGCCCGTCAGGTTGTGGATGAAGCCAGCCCCGACCTGGCGCTGGTGGGGGATGCCGACGTGGTGTTTCTCTGCACGCCCCTCGGCGCAATTCGCGCCACAGTGGAAAAGCTGCTGCCCCACCTGGCTGACCACACAATCCTCACCGACGTTGGTTCGGTCAAAGCCCCCGTGGTGGATGCGATCGCCCCCCTGTGGGCCAACTTTGTGGGCGGCCACCCCATGGCTGGCACCGCCGAAAGCGGCCTGGATGCGGCCCTGTCCCAGCTTTTTGTGGGCCGTGCCTATGTGATTACCCCCGTAGAGGATACGCCAGCCGAGGCCGTGGCGGTGGTGGCGGCATTGGCGCGATCGCTCCAGAGCACCGTTTACCAGTGCCACCCCCAAGATCACGATCGGGCCGTTGCCTGGATCTCCCATCTGCCGGTGATGGTAAGCGCCAACCTGATTGCCGCCTGCATGGGCGAATCCAACCAGACGGTCTTAGAACTGGCTCAAACCTTCGCCAGCTCTGGCTTTCGCGATACCAGCCGGGTCGGGGGCGGCAATCCCGAACTGGGGGTGATGATGGCCCGGTACAACCAGGCCGCCCTGGTGCGATCGCTCCATGCCTACCGGGAGTGCCTGGATCAGCTCATCCACACCATCGAACAGGGGGATTGGAATACGCTGGAGGCCGAGCTCCGCCAGACCCAGGGCGATCGCCCCCGCTTCGTTGACTAAACCAGTTCACACCGCTCACTTATCCGAACAGCCTATCCGCCGGAGCAGCAGGGGCAGGGCCGAAAGGAGGGCCAGGGCTGAGAGGGCGATCGCCAGTGCGCCAAAGCCTTCTCCCGTAAGGGCGTCATGGCCCGCAACCCCCAACCAGGTATAGGCGATGGTGCCGGGGATAATACCGATGAGGGTGCCGACGGTGTAGGGCCTGAAGGGAATGGCAGTCAGCCCCAGCAGGAAATTGAGAACGCTGAAGGGAGAAATGGGGGCAAATCGCAGGGTCAACACACAGGTAAGGCCGTGGCGGTGCACCATTTGATTCAACCGTTTTAGCGCCGGATGATGGCCAAATCGACGCATGACCCAATTCCGCAGCAGGTGGCGGGCCAGCCAGAAGGCCGCGATCGCCCCCAGGGTAGCTCCCACCAGCGACCAGACCGTCCCCCACACCAAACCAAATACGGCCCCACCGGCGATCGCCAGGGCCGTTCCCGGCAGCCCCAGCACCGCCATCAGAATGTGCCCCAAAACGAAGACGAGAATGCCAAGACCTTCCAGCATCGACAGATGATGCACCAGAAAATCCCGATTCAGCGCCACCTTCAGCAGACCGATGCCCACCGCAATCAGCAGACCGGCCAGCACAAGCCACCCAAAGGTACGCCGCCTTGCAAATTTTCTCAGCATAGATCGTTCCGCATTTGCCAGCGTCCAGGAAATTGAGATCAGAGCTTTCCCACGCCGACTGACTCATCGCCGCCTATTATGCCGCCGAAAGCTGAATCTTTCCTGAACTAAAGCTGATAAGTAGAACTGTATTGAAAAACGAAGGCTAGAAAACCGGGGGAGCGCCCTCACCATCCACCTACTCACCGAATCCGCCGCCTCGCTCCCCGCTCCCGCACATACTCCGCCAGGCAGGCCAGCACGCCAGACACCAGAATCAACACCACGCTCAGGGCATTAATGTCCGGCTTGACGCCCGTGCGAATCCGGCTAAAAATCTCGATCGGCAGAGGATTTGCACCCCCTCCGGCTGTAAAGCTGGAAATCAGCAGATCGTCCATGCTTAAAATAAACGCCAGCAGGCAACCCGCCACAATGGCAGGCATGAGCTGGGGCAGCAGCACTTTCAAAAATGCCTGGGTGGGGGTCGCCCCCAGGTCGAGGGCTGCTTCTTCCAAATGGGGGTTGAGGCCCGACAGGCGGGTGGAAACCACAATGGCAATGTAGGCGAGGCAAAATACGGTGTGGGCGGCAATGATGGTCCACAGGCTCAGGGGGATGGCCATGGTCGCCAGGAAAATCAGGGTGGCCACCGCGATGGTAATGTCGGGGATGATCAGCGGCAGATAGGACACGCCCCGGTACAGCCCTTTGCCAGGAAAGCGATAGCGGGCCAGCCCCACCGCCATCATGGTGCCGATCACGGCGGCGATCGCCACCGCACAAAAAGCCACCGCCAGGCTGTCCTGCAGGGCGGAGAGCAGGCGGGTATCGGTAAACATCTGGCGATACCAGGTGAGGCTGAACCCCTGCCAGACCGCTCCGTATCGCGACTCGTTAAAGCTGTAAACCGCCAGTACCAGAATGGGCAGGTACATAAAGCCAAACATCAGCACCACCAGGGCGCTCTGCCACGGTAACCGAATCCGCCGTTGATGCTGATCCATGCCCAACCCTGACCCAAATTTCTAAATAGGAGTACGCAGATCAAACTAAGGACGAAAAACCGGATCGATGCCTACTCGATCCGACCAATCCATCCGTATGATACCTGCCCCAGCCCCCTGGCGTCCTTTAATTTGTGCGAATCACTTCCTGCTCTGGATCCACCAGCCGCAGCAGTTTTTGCTTGATCTGGGCGTCAAAGACTTCCCACTTAATCCGGGTGTACTCGCTGTTTTCGTTAAAGCCAGAGAGGAAACCCATGGGAATCTCGAAGCCCCCTGCCATCGCCCGTCCACCACCAAAAAACCGGCCCTGGGTGTCCTGCCCAAAGGCTTCCTTCAGGAATTCGTCGGGGTCAAGGGTGATCTTATTGGTGCGCAGGGAGCCGATCACCACCTCCAGATCTTCGTCCTCGTCGTGGACAATGCCAAACACTACGGCGGTGTGAATATTTTCTTCAGTTACCAGAAAATCCGCTGCCTGGGGAATGGCGTCGCGATCGTCATAACGCAGGTAGCCAACCCCGGCAATGGAAAAGCTGTTTTGCAAAATACGGTTGCGGAGCGATCGCTCAATTACCTCCATCACCCGCTTTGACCGGGACGCCTGCAGCACCGCATTGAGCAACTGAGCGTCGTAGAACTTGCTGAGATAGCCAGCGGCCAAAAAGTCCTCTTCCTGGGCCTGCATCAATCCGTTCGTGTCGGAGCGCAGTCCATGCATCAGGGCGGTGGCGCACTTGATGTGTTCACCGTCATTAATATCGAGCTGCAGCAGTCCGGCCCGCAGATATTGGGTAAGGATGGTGGCGGTGGCACGGGTTTGAGAGCGCAGATCGGTAAATTCAGCCTCCAAATCTCCCTGGCTGGAGTGATGATCGATGATAACGGTGACCGGCAAAGCCGCCTGCTGGATCAGCGGCCAGAGCTGGGTAGTGGTACCCTGGTTATCGACAAAAACACACCCCTGGTAGACCGACAGGTCTTTTTCTTTGGCCGTTTGCAGCGACCAGCGGCGCACGGGCAGCCCCGTCAGCTTCACCAGGGCGACATTTTCCTGGTGGCTCAGGGTGCCTGCATAGACCATGTCGCAGCGAATGTCATATTCCTGGGCGATCAGCATATAGGCCCAGGCGCTGGAAAGGGCATCCGGGTCGGGAAAGTCTTGCAGGATAATTAATTGGCGATCGCCCTCGTGGCGCTTGAGGAGCTGTCCCAGTTCCTTCACCTTTTGTTCGGTCGCGCGCTGGTGGGGTTGGGCGGGAAACCCGCCACGGGCCTTACTGGTGATCAAAACCTGATCCCCATTGGGCGCAGAAATATCGGTTGGGGAACTAACTGGGGCAGAATCCGTCATGGTGGGCAGAGTGGCGTCGGAATATGTCGCCATACCTTTTAATTCTTTAGTTTGCATATCCTAACAAACGGCAACAATAAGCGCTCACGTTCAGGCAGCGTTCCCCTTAACGCATCGACACAGGGCGAGATACCGCTCCTGACGTTTTGCTGTAGCTTGGGCTAACCCTTCGATCTTCGCAAAAAATCGAGAAAGCGACACTCTATCCAGGGGGGCAGGATACCGAATCTTTGTGGACCGACTCCCCATTTCGCTTGGGTTTGCTGGGAACTTTGTCAATGGATATCGAGAGGCGATCGCCCCACCCATTTACCCGCCCCCCATCCACCCTCTTTCACCCACCGATATGAAAACCCCCTGGAACCGTCGTGAGTGCCAGGGGGTTTATACGCCAATTACATATTTCTGCCACTCGGCATGGACGCCGCTCTTAATGTGCTTCGTCACTTCGAAATAGAGGCTGCTATGGGGTTTCCGGGGGGGATGACGCAACTGCATGTTTGCCTCTTTGGGGGTTCGGTTCCCTTTCTTGACGTTGCAGCGAACGCAGGCAGTGACGATGTTTTCCCAGGAATCGCCGCCCCCTCGCGATCGCGGCACCATGTGGTCGAGGGTTAGGTCGTCCCCGGTATAGCCACAGTATTGACAAGAGTGGGCGTCACGGTGGAGGATATTGCGGCGGGTTAGGGGAATCTCCTTATACGGCACTCGTACATATTGCCGCAGTCGGATCACCGTAGGCAGCGGCAGATCTTGGTAAACAAACATGCCGTTATGTTCAACCTGCTCGGCTTTTCCTTTGATTAATAAAACGATGGCGCGTCGCCAGCTCGTAATATTAAGTGGCTCATACGAGGCATTGAGAACCAAAACTTTTCCCATTGGCGCTTGCTAGTCGGAAGACGTTTTTTTTACAGAATAGACTAACACAACCCGCAAGCATTTGAACCACTGGGAAACCAGGGACGAGAAATTTCTCGTCCCTGGGGATCGCTGATTTAACTGGATCGTCACCCAATTCTGCACCTATCCAAAGCCTCGCCAGATTTTGGCATCCCAAATCCCCAAAGTTTTTTTGGACAGGTTTTAAGTAGAACTGCATTGAAACCCGAAGGTTAGAAAACCGGGGAGGTGCTGACCGGGTATCAACTTAAGGCGGGAAATGGGGCCCGCCGCGCCCCACTTTCCCACTCATCTTGTCCCGCTTTAAGCGGGAACCTGTGCTGACCTACTTATGTGGAATTGTGTCTAAGCAACCGACGGATTTAGCTCAGCCGTCACCCGGCTTTTCAGCAGATCGAGATACAGCTGGTCGAGCTGGGCCGCCACCCCATCCCAGCTAAAGTATTGCTCAACCCGGCGTCGAGCCGCCTGGCCCATCTGGTCGCGCCGGGCGGAATCTTTGAGAATGCGGTCAATGGCGATCGCGAAGGACGCCTCGTCCCTGGCCGGTGCCAACAGCCCCGTTTCCTCATTGGCAACCGTAAACTGTAAACCCCCCACATTGCTAGCTACAACGGGGGTGCCGCTCGCCATCGCCTCGATCGCCACCAGGCCAAACGGCTCATAGTGGCTCGGCACCACGCACACATCCGCCGCCGCATAGTAAACGGGTAGATCCTCATCCGAGATACGACCCGGGAAGAGGGTGATATCCGTTAGCCCCAGGTCGGCCACAATCGACTCAATGCGATCGCGCTCCCGTCCGTCACTCTGACCTGGGCGGCTGCCGCCACCAATGACCAGCTTCAGCTTGGTCTGCCCCCGCAGAGCTGATTGGCTCACAGCCCGTACCAGGGTTTCAATGCCTTTGCGGGGATCAAACCGCCCGATGTAGAACACTACCTTTTCCTCCTCATCCAGCCCCAGGGCAGCGCGGGCATCCAGCCGCCGAATGCAGCCAAACCGGCGAATATCGGTGCCGCAGGGAATAATGGCGATGTTGCCCCGGCTGGAAACGAGCGATCGCATGTGCTCTTGCTCCTGGGGGCTGGTAGCGACCACACAGTCTGCCGTCTCCAGGCAGCGCTTCTCTACCTCCAGGCGGGTACTGGCGATCGGGGGAATCACCTCCACCGCCTGATATTTCACTGCCCCCAAGGAGTGATAGGTGTGCACTTGCTGTAAGCCTGGCTGACGAGCTTTCAGCTCCATCCCCACCCATGACGACAGCCAGTAATTGGTATGCACTAAGCCATAACCGTAGTTTGACTCCGCCTGAAACCGACACAACTCGCTGACAAAATCTGGCAGGTAAGAAAAAATTTCATCCCTGGGAACAAATGTGGCTGGCCCCGCCGTTAATCGAATGGTTCGACAATGAGGGGCGTGGTTAACAATTTGCTGCTGCTCGGTGCTGGTGCGGCGTGTAAACATATCAACCTGCCAGCCCAGCCGCGCCAGTGCTTCACCCACTTGGCGGACATATACGTTCTGTCCACCGGCCTCTTCCTTGCCGATGTCGATCGCCGGGTCGCCATGAACGGAAACCAGTGCAACATGTCGCTTGTGTTGAGTAACCATAATTTTGTCCAATTTGTTGTTGGATAAACGGGTGATTAGTTCAGGGCGTTGTCTGCAGCCCTCAGCATCCATCAAAATGCTCGACTTCAGACACCATTGTTGGGTCGGCTATCGTTAATTTTCATCAACAGGGGACACACAAGGACAGGAATATTTGATAAAAGACTAGCAAATTTATACCGCTTTATGAATCGGGAAAAACCAGTGGGCCGCGCAGGAAATCGCCTTTATTATCCCAGGGCATGATGACATTCGAAGTGATGACTCAAATACCCCTCTTCTGGGCGTGTTAAAGGAACTCCATGGATAAAAACGCCGCCAGGTCTGGTAAAGATTGCACTTCAGCAACAATTTCCGTAAAGTGTCATACGGTTTGAGAAAATTGTGGGAAAACCATCCAACCCATTGGGAGAGAGAATGCCTGAGAATTTGAGAAGCCAAGTTGTAACCCAGGGCGTTCAGCGTACGCCAAACCGAGCCATGCTGAGGGCTGTGGGCTTCCAGGACGGAGATTTTGTCAAGCCCATCGTCGGCGTTGCCAACGGCTACAGCACCATTACCCCCTGCAACATGGGGTTGGATGATTTGGCCCGGCGGGCTGAGGCAGGACTGCGGGAGGCGGGGGGCATGCCCCAGCTCTTTGGCACGATTACCATAAGTGATGGCATCTCCATGGGCACGGAGGGCATGAAGTATTCCCTCGTTTCCCGCGAGGTAATTGCCGACGCCATTGAAACCGCTTGCAACGGACAAAGCATGGATGGGCTGCTGGCCATCGGCGGCTGCGATAAAAACATGCCGGGGGCCATGATTGCGATCGCCCGCATGAATATCCCCGCCATCTTCGTCTACGGCGGCACGATCAAACCCGGACACTACAACGGACGCGATTTAACCATCGTCAGCGCCTTCGAGGCTGTAGGCGAATTCAGTGCCGGAAAAATCGACGAAGCCGAGCTGATTGAAGTCGAGCGGCGGGCCTGCCCCGGTGCCGGGTCGTGCGGCGGCATGTACACCGCCAACACCATGTCCTCGGCCTTTGAAGCCATGGGCATGAGCCTAATGTACTCCTCTACCATGGCCGCCGAGGATGCGGAAAAATCTGACAGCACCGCCAAATCGGCCTATGCCCTGGTAGAGGCCATCCGTCAGCAGCGGCTGCCCCGCGACATCATTACGCGTCAATCCATTGAAAACGCCCTCTCGGTGATTATGGCGGTGGGTGGTTCCACCAATGCGGTGCTGCACTTTTTGGCGATCGCCCACGCCGCCGAAGTGCCCCTCACCCTCGACGATTTTGAAACCATTCGAGCACGGGTGCCAGTGCTCTGCGACCTCAAACCCTCCGGTCGCTATGTGGCCACGAACCTGCACCAGGCAGGGGGCATTCCCCAGGTGATGAAAATGCTGCTGGCCCACGATTTACTCCACGGCGACTGCCTGACCATTACCGGACAGACCATTGGTGACTTGCTCCAGCCGATTCCTGCCGCCCCTCCGGCGGATCAAGACGTGATTCGCCCCTGGGACAACCCCATGTACCCCAGCGGGCACCTGGGCATCCTCAAGGGCAATCTGGCCAGCGAGGGGGCGGTGGCCAAGCTCACGGGCGTCAAGAACCGCCGCATTACCGGCCCCGCCAGGGTCTTCGAGTCGGAGGAGGAATGTCTGCGGGCCATCCTCGATGGCGGCATCCAGGCGGGCGACGTGATCGTGGTTCGCTACGAAGGGCCACGGGGCGGGCCAGGGATGCGGGAAATGCTCGCCCCTACCTCCGCTCTTATTGGCGCAGGGTTAGGAGATTCAGTGGGGCTGATCACCGATGGCCGCTTCTCCGGCGGTACCTACGGCATGGTGGTGGGGCATGTGGCCCCTGAAGCGGCGGTGGGGGGGGCGATCGCCCTTGTCCAGGAAGGCGACTCCATCACCATCGACGCCGACCAGCGCCTGCTCCAGCTCAACATTCCCGATGCCGAACTCACTCTGCGACGGGCTAACTGGCAGCCGCCCCAGCCCCGCTACCGTCGGGGCGTACTGGCCAAGTATGCGGCTCTGGTGTCTTCCAGCAGCCTGGGGGCGGTCACCGACCGTCACCTCTAGTGGGTCGCTTGCCCTGCTCTCAGCCATTTCGCCCTCACCCCAAACCCCTTTCCCAGTACGGAAGAGGAGCTTTAAGACTGGCGATCGCTTCTGGTTCCCCTTCTCGCAGATTGGAAAAAGGGACGGGGGGATGAGGGCAAGGGAATCTCCACGGAGGCACAGAGGCTGCCATCATCTGCTCCGTTCGTTCGTCCCTGACTTACCCTTAAAGAGGGTTCTGTTTTTGCTGCTTATTTGAGGTGACACTGTGCTGCTATCGAAAGGGCTAGAGGTTGAGGTCTATACGGGCACCTCAGACGGCGATATTATCGGCTTCTCTGACCAGATCGTCGCCGATCTGGATGGTTTCGTGCGGGAACCCGATACCCGCAACGTGGAGTACACCACGCCCCCGCTGGTTTCCTACGATCGCCTCCTGTGTGAGCTGGTACGACCTCGCCAGGCACTGCGCCGCTACCTCAAAACCCTGGGGGACTATACCCTGATTCCGGGCAGCACCCTGTCTCTGGGGGGGAGCGATCGCTTCCACCGCTCTGACCCCCACAACCCTTACCACAGCTATATCGAAACCACCTATGGCACCAAGGTGGTCACCGCCAGCGTCCATATTAATGTGGGCATTAGCGACCCCGATTTGCTGATGCGGGCCTGTCGTCTGATCCGGGTAGAAGCCCCCCTTTACCTCGCCCTGAGCGCATCTTCCCCTTTTCTAGACGGACAGGCCACCGGATCCCACTCCAGCCGCTGGCAGGTGTTTCCCAAAACCCCCGCCCAGATCCCCCTGTTTGAAAGCCATCTCCACTATATTCAGTGGACCGAAGCCCAGCTCGCTGCTGGCACCATGCAGAATGTGCGCCATCTCTGGTCGTCGGTGCGGCCCAATGGCGATCGCCGTCCCTATCAGCTCAATCGTCTGGAGCTACGCATTTGCGACTTTGTCAGCGACCCCATCGCCCTGCTAGCCATCACCGCCCTCCTGGAGGCCCGCATCCTCCAGCTCATCCTCGACCCCACCCTCGACCCCCTGGAGCAGAGCCGCCTGCCCGCCACCCACCGCGCCGAGGATCTGATTGCCCTCACCGATGCCAATGAAGCAGCGGCGGCCCAAAATAGCCTGGATGCCCGCCTGCGCCACTGGCAGGATGGTCGGGAGATCCTGGCCCGTGATTGGATCAGCGAAATCTACCAGGAAGTGGGGGCGATCGCCAAGTCGAGCGGGTTTGGCTGCTTCCTGCTGCCCCTCAAAAAAATTCTGCGGGAAGGGAATGATGCCCAACACTGGCTGGCCCTGTACCAGCAGGGCATTAGCAGCCGCCACGTGATGCGACAGGCGATTCAGGCCATGGCCTCCCAGGAAAGCGTCCTGGAGGGAGAACTCTGCCAGCCGCTGGTTGCCTAGCAACTTGAGAGTTTCGGCAGAGAATTTAAACTATTAAAGATTCATATCATTCCCGTCCCACTTAGCTTGACAAATGCTCTGGTCTGGGAAATGCCCCGTATTGTTTTAGTCCATCCCCTCATTCCACCCAACACCGGCAACATCGCCCGAACCTGTGCGGCGACAGAAACCCCCCTGCATCTGGTGGGGCCGCTGGGGTTCGATTTGAGCGATCGCTACCTGAAGCGGGCCGGACTGGACTACTGGCCCCACGTTGACCTGCATTACCACGAATCTCTGGAAAGCTTCCAGCTCTACCATCAGCAACGGGGAGGCCGGTGGCTCGGTTTCACCACGTCGGGAACCCAAAACTATACTGAGCTTCTATATAAAGAGGATGACTGGCTGCTCTTCGGTTCAGAAACCACAGGGCTGCCCTCCCAAGTCTTGGCTCAGTGCCATGCCAGGGTCTACATCCCCATGAGTCAGGCCCATGTTCGCAGCTTAAACCTCTCGGTTAGCGTAGCCATCGGGCTGTTTGAAGCAAAGCGACAACTTGGTCATCTCAAGTCTTAATAGGCTTTCAGTTTTCTAAACTACAAAAAACAAGACTCTTCTATAAGAAATCTCTATAATCCTAGAATTTGATTTCCGTAATATTACGGCACCCATTGCTGGCGCTTCAATTCAGTCTCCAAAATAGGGGACTGCTAGTCAAAAAATTGGTAAATGTCAACTGTAAAATCAACTCTTTTCATCTGCTTGATAGATTACTAGAAAAAATAGTTGACTCCCCCTCTGAGCCATCAGAAATTTTAAACCCCTGGCTTCCAATGATTTATCAAGAGCTAGAAATGAAACCTGAAACCTAGACCCACTGGTCTTTTCCCCCTGATCATAGTGTGATCTCATGGGTCGGAAAATGCGGAACAGAAGAAGTTTTAGAAATCTCCTGCTGCTTTTCTCCCGGATTGCAATCAGAAGTAGGTAGGGTAAACTGGGTGCTTAGCTACAGAGCATCTAGATCAGTTCAAGTTAGGGTGCGTATCTGTTTGAGGCTGGATAGGTCAGGATTTGATCTTCAGCTTCACGAGATCTGAATCGGGGGGATGCCTCGATCTTGTGCAAATCGAAAAAGCAGGGTAATGTTACCTACGTTATGCAGGACTGTCAGTGACATCTTTCGGCTTCTGACGTGATCTGCATCATCGACAGACAGCATAGGTACTTCTCGTTCGACAGTTAAGCGCTGGTCAATTAGGAGGTCGTTCTTTGAAACGAGTATTTCAGCGGAAGGCTAAATTCTTCCCCGGTAGTTCCTCTGCTCCCAAGGCTCTAACCAACCCCTCCAAGCGGGGGAATACAGACGGCCACAGTAGATCCAAGACGTCCGTAGCAATGCTCGGATTGGCTCTATCTGTTGGAGCATCGGGATCACTGCTAACCTGCCAGGATGATCAGGCAGTCGCTGCAGAGCCACATACTCCTACATTCACCTCGCTCGTGGGTGAATCTTCAGGTGAGCCGACTGCGGTTCGGGTACTGCCCGTCGCTGAAGTAACGGAGCCATCGGCACCTAGAGCGGTTATCCCCTCGCCTGGTACTGGAGTTACGCAGCACATTGTCAGGGAGGGCGAAACCCTCTGGAACCTGGCAAACCAATATCGAATCAGCCCAGATGCCCTGGCAGCGGCCAATCACCTGACAACTGATAACGTGCTGCAAGTCGGGCAAACAATTAAAATTCCTGCCAACGCTGCAGCAAGCTCAGCGCAGTCCACTACCCACCCATCTGCTTCGGCTGAATCAGCCAAACCTGCAGTTGGACAAAACCTCGCCCAACTCCAGGTTCTCAATGCAGCAGATGCCTTGGCCACCCCCCGAGCGGCCACGCTGCCAGAGTCATCAAGATCCCAAACCCCAGGTTCTTCTGACCTCAGCACTTTGAAGGAAGACAGTGAGCTATCATCTGCCGCCTCTGAGACAGAACTTCCCGCTTCAATCCTTGCTTCTGAAGCTGGTGAGGCGATCGCAGAATCCCCTACCACCAATTCCTCGGCCACCGCTGAGCCAGAATTCTCGGTAGCAGCTACGGCAACCCTCCAGCCTATTCCGGCAGTGGGCGAAGCTGACTTAAGCAGCTCATCGGATTCTCACCGCATTAAGCCTGGCGAGACCTTGGCATCAATCGCACGTCAGCATGGAATCTCCGTAGAGGCTCTCGCCGAGGCAAATGGGATTCGCAACTTCAACCGTATCTTTGCCGGACGGATGCTGGTCATTCCTGCCGCTGCACCATCGTCACCGCCAGTGGCGATCGCGCCACCCACCAACCCAGTAGTTGTCGTAGCCGCCGCAAGCGAGACGTTCAATACGGTTTTGCCCTTCGCTGCCGAGCCAACAGGGGCATCGTCTGCCGCCTCTTTCCCGACACCCGAATCTATCACTGCGCCTACGGTTCCCAATAGAGCGCTAGATACAGAAGCAGCTCAGTTTAAGGTACCTGACGTTCAACCCGACTCGGCCCCTGATCGGCTCACCATCGCTCAGCCGGACGCTCCGTCCGAAACTCAGGTGGCAGCCCTGTCGGAGTCAGGTTCTGAGACTCATTCCTTGCCGCAGGTCAGTGCCAATCCATACGTCGAGAATTTGATGAGCGAAATCGAGGCGCTCTCCGAGCACTACGAGACCTCATCGCAGGATGACGCAGATGTGGCGGACATTGCACCAGCAACCGTTGCCGCGATTCTCTCGGTGCCACCTGACATCCAATATCTGCAATCGGGCAACGCTGTGAACCCCGAGTTCAATCGTCCCGTAGAAGCACCTGAAGCAGCAACGGTTGACGAAGGTGAGCCAACCGATGATGCCGTCCAGCCCGTTCGTGTCTCTACAACATCTAATCACTCTACTCCAGGCCGATCAGAGCAACTGGTGGCAGTGGCTCCCCTCGGTTCGGAAAACTACGTCCCGCTGGGCCAACCTGTAACGGGAAGGATGGTTTCGCCGGAACTACCGCCGCTTCCAGGCCCAGATCACTATCTGCCTAATGGCTCTGGGCGGTTCAACGGTTACCTCTGGCCCGCTCGGGGTGTTTTGACCTCTGGCTACGGCTGGCGGTGGGGTCGGATGCACCAGGGGATTGATATCGCGGCTCCAGTGGGTACGCCTATCTATGCGGCAGCCCCAGGTGTGATTGAGTTTTCTGGCTGGAATTCGGGTGGCTATGGCAACATGGTTGACATTCGTCACCCGGACGGTAGTAAGACGCGATATGCCCACAACAGCCGCAACCTGGTGCGCGTTGGCCAGCAGGTGCAGCAAGGGCAGCAGATTGCCGAAATGGGAAGTACCGGCTATAGCACCGGCCCCCACGTACATTTTGAGGTTCATCTCCCAAACCAGGGCACGGTGAATCCAGTTGCCTACCTGCCTCAGAACCGATAGTTGTTCTGCCAGTAGACAGCCTCACTGGGCATGTACAAAATATCTCCGCTCGCGGAGAACTTCGCGGAAGTTCTCCGCATTCTTAGCGTCTGTCGAAGCAGTTTTTTGAAGCGATCGCCCTTCGTCATCCCAAACCGAACATCTCTTTGCTATAATGCATTAATGAGCAATGCTCAATGTTAAGAGTAGGTAACCTACCGTTTGGCTCAGTAGCTCAGTGGTTAGAGCAGGGGACTCATAAGCCCAAGGTCGCAGGTTCAAATCCCGCCTGAGCCATCTAGAAAATCAAAAAGCTAAGCTCGGCATTCGAGTAGCCCAGCGAGGCGATCGCTTGTCCTTACGGGCGACTTTTCCGCCCCGACCGGATAGCCCTAAGACGAAGCCTTACCAGCAGTACCTGGCGCTCAGTATTTACGCGAACCCGGCTGGCTATAAGCGAGCGGAAGCGGAAGCCCACAAAGTCGCGTCTTTGCTGGCGATTGGTAAGTTCGATTGGAGCGATTACCTGGAAGAGATAACCGAAGAAGCCAAGCCAGTTCCCATCAGTCAGTGGATCGAGGAGCCTCCCCGCTTTTCTGGTCTTTCTTTCAGGCGCTTATGGCATTGCTCCACATGAAACTGCCATCTAGCTTTGCGGCTGTTCGGCTTTCTTTTATCCCGCACTTCAACGCCAATTCTAAAGAGGCCCGAATGTACAGCCTGTCGGAGTTGTCGCGGATCGTCATGGCCAAGAAGAGCGGCAGCTTCAGCCGTATCAAACCATTCCCGCCGACTTGAAGGCTTCGGTGGGGCAGCACCCAGTTGTGCAGCTACTGTCATCAAAGCCTCCGCTAGCCACTGCTTGAGCTGGCTTTCTGGAATGAGTTTCTCCGAGTCCTTGCTCATTACCCATCCCTCCTAATAATCGCTGAAACAGGGAGCCATCACCCTGATGACCTCGTTTGACCAAGTCAGTCAAAGGTACCTCATGCGTGATTACCCATCCTTTGGCTCGGATAGTTGCCTTATCTCCAGTAGTGGCTTCTACCAGCAGTCGGTTCAAACCTTTTAACTGCCTTAAGCCTGAACCAATGTACCGACAAATATCACCAACTTGAATTGCAACACTTGAACTGACTTGCTCTTTGGTATTACTGCCAGGTACCATTACGTCCGTTGAGGACGGTTCAGCTTTCTCGCCCAGAGAAGGCATACCATTCTGATTAGATGACAGAAGTTCTGGCTTGATTAAATGCTGACTTTCCTCTGGCTGCATTGGCTCTCCTCGTACCCTAATCGATGAGCTGTCTGTGACAGATGTCGAAGATACTGCAGAAATACCTGGTGGAAAAGACCCAGATTGATAGTCCGGACTCGTGTCGTTTTGCAAGCCGTCAATTTCGTCAATTTCGTCAACAAAGTTCTGAAAGGCTAGCTCTGACTGGCTTTCAAAAGCAAAGGTTGGCGTCAAGGAATCGTCAAGAGCGTCAACTTTGTCAATTCCAGGTGATGCCATTCCATGAGGTTTAGTCCTATTGGATGGAGGTGGAATTGCATCGCTTGATGGAGATGGATTCACATTACTTGGTGAAGATGAAACCCTTGCCTCTGTCGAGAATGGTGCAGCTTCAGCTGGTGCAGGTGGAGGTGATGGCATCGGGGCAGGAGACGGCGTTGGTGGCGGCGATAGTGGCGGTGGCGGCATCGGTGGAGATGAAGAAGCAGGAGAAGATGGAGGCGATGGATTGATTAGGCTCACTTGGCTGGTTTGCAGGAGTGGGAACATAGTTTCTCCAGCTCGTCGTAGAGGAAGTTGAGGGAGTCGCGGATGCCTGTGTCCTCTTCTTCCCCGGTGAGGTTCAGGTAGCGAGGAGGGGCATCGGTAGCGCAGAACAACCAGCGGCTCCAGGCTCCGTTGACGTCTCGGTGGTCGCCCATCAGGTCGGAGAGCACCTCCCACTGAATCGAGCCGGTGCGCGATACCGAGGAGTGGGGCAGGCAGGCGTTACGTCCGGTGCGATCGGCAATCACGGCTGAGCCTGACCATTGGTCGAGTTCGCCCTCCTCATCAGCGCCTCGGCCTCCCCGGTACTGGTTGCGGACTTTGATGGTGCCTGCTAATTCATCCCGATAGTAAAGCAAACCCCTGGGGTTCTCGGCATGGATTTGCTCCAGGGCTTCAGCGGTGGCATCTTTGGTCAGATAGCGCTTGCGAATCGGTGCTTTGGGAGGTGGGTCATCATCGTCGTTGCGGCCATACTTCCTGGCATCGACGG
>JAYKGU010000178.1:0-14324 GCA_035285585.1 Synechococcales cyanobacterium | reverse complement strand
GCGTCGCGGGGAAAAACGGCACGGCAGCGGGGATGGCCCATGAGCCAGCGCTCCCAGGGCAAATATACCGATCCCGACCAGCCTTCCATCTGTTCAAACCAGGAAGGGCGGGGCAGCCAGCCGTTCTCATCCCGCAGCAGATATTCGGACTTAGCGGTGCCTACAAAGGCATAGTCGGCCCCACTGTTCCAGGCAAACAGCAGGGGCACAATGTCCCCCACCGCCAAAATTCGGTAGCCCGATCGCGCCCACTGGCGGACCGTGCGGATTTGGCCGAGGGTGAGCTGGAGCAGCCCGCCCCACACATCCCGCACCAATTGGCGACCGTCCATATAGACAAAACCACCAGACGGCATGGTTTTAACCGCCCCCGCCAGGGGAACGCCTGCCCGCTGGTAGGCCAGCCCTTCTCCCACCAGGGGAAGGGCCGCCAGTTTGGGTGGGTTGGGCTGACGCTGCAGGGCCTGGAGGATGCGGAGGGCGATCGCATCTTCCCCGTGGCCATTACTCAGGCAGAGGATCTTCAGCGGGTTCGAGGTCGGGGTTGGCATGGGCAGGGTTAACAGTGCTTGCAGGCAATTCGGGTTCAGATTCCGGTTGAGATTCCATTTCAGAACTGCTACTCGATTCGGCATCAGGCTCCCCGTCCGACTCACGCTCCGGTTCGGGGTTAGTCTCGGTATCCGCTTCGCCATCCACCTCGGTATCAATCTTGCCAGCTTCCCGCAGCAATTGCTCGACCCGTGCCCGAATTTCCAGATGGCGTTCAATCCCCTCAAAGGCAAACCGATTGTAGCCGTTGCGGGTAATCAAGGTCTCAATATTCTCAATCCGCTCGGGTACGTCGGGGTGGGTAGAGAGCCAGTCGAAGCGCCCGCGGTGCTCTGTTTCCTCGTACAGGGTTTGCATCAGGGTGTGCATGCCGTCTGCCGCATAGGGAGAACTGGCGAGGATTTGAGTACCCAGGGCGTCGGCCTGCCGCTCCATGTCGCGGCTGTAGCGAAGCACCGCCAGGTTGGTGGCCAGTCCGCCGTAGGGGATAAACTGCAGCACGTTTGCCGTCAGGTTGCCACCCGTGACCAGTTGAAACCCGTGGGAGAGGACCGCGTGGGACAGTTCATGGGCCAGCAACCCCGCAAATTCCGCTCCCGTTTCGGTACGGGTGATGGCTCCGGCGTTGACGAAGATTTTGCCCCCCGGCAGGGCGAAGGCGTTTAGCTCGTCCTCAGCGACGACATAGAACTCATACTCAAATTCGCTCCGTCCTGCCAGGGCCGCCAGCTCCTGCCCCATCTCGTTGACATAGGCGACCACCACTTCATCTTCAATTAAATCCAGCTCCCGTGATGCTCGATTGGCGATGCTTTCCCCCACAGCCGATTCGCCACGGATAAGCAACACGGTGGTTTCAATCGCCGAGAGCGGGCCAAAGATATTGCCGGTGAGGGCAAACCCCAGTGCGCCTGTGATGGCGTTGCCAATGGCGTTGCGGGTTAAGCGCCCCTGCAGCTGGCGGCGAAACCGATTCTGATATTCCTCTGCGCGGGTTGAAAGCTCTGGACTGCGGGGATCGTCTGGATTGAGCAAAGCAAACTGACGGGCAGCGATCGCCGCCTGCAGCCACTCCTCGGCCTCCACCAGAGCCTCCACTCGGGCCAGCGCCAGTTCAGGACTGTTGGGATAGAGGGAAGCCGCCCGCTCCAGAGCACTCAGAGCTTCCGGGGTGCGGTCAGCCTCGTCAAGCTGCTCGGCATATTCAATGTGGCCGGGGATGAATTCGGGATGCTCCTCCGTCAGCAGCTCCAGGGGGATGAAAATGCGCGTCTCCAACCCCGTTTCAGCCCCGGCCAGATATTCCCGCCAATAGACCTGACCCGCCGGGGCCAGCAAGGCCGGATCGGAGATAGGATCCGCCTGCTCCAGTACCATCCCCTCCTCAAAGGCATCCTTGGCTTCGCGATAGCGCTGCTCAGCCGCCAGGTAGTCTCCCTGAAGGAAGAGGCGATCGCCCTCAATCAAAAGCTGGCGGCGACGTGCCTCGGCAGCTGTGAGTTCATCGTCTGGCCCGTCTTCGGTGGCTTCGTCCGTCTCCTCAACATCCGTCTCCTCAACATCCGTCTCCTCAACAATCGCCTCGTCGTCAGCCGCGCCGGATTCTGCATCAGCCGCTGGTTCCGTCGTGGCTTCCGGCTCTGTTGTCTCCTCAAGATCAGCATCCTCTTCCCAATCAGGCACAACCTGATCCGGCTCAACCTCTGACTCGGCATCCAGCCGAGGGGCGGCTCCAGGAGTGGCTCCGGGAGCATCTGATTCCTCTGCAACCGTTGCGTCTGCGTTGGGGAGATCGTCTAGCGGTTCGACCGCATTCTGGGAATCGGTCGGGACATCGGTTTGAGCATCGGTTGGGACATCTGGCCGAACATCGACCGGAGCATTGGGATTGGCGAGATTATCCTGCGATCGCAACCATCCCGGCTCCAACCATTCCGGCTCCAGCCATTCCAGATCCAGAGCGGCATCGAACCCAGGCCCTGGAGGCTGGAGCGCCGTCCGACCAGCCTCCGGTTCCCAACTCAGACCATCCCGTGGGGTCGCATTGATGGATTCTACGGATTCTAGAAGAGCGTCTTCTACCCCGACCGCCATTTCGGACGGTTGCGCCGTCTCTGCCCCGACGGGTAAGGGAGCCAGCACCAGCAGCCCCACCGGGAGAAGCTGACGACAGGTAAGCCATGCCAACCGCAAACCAGACTTCATGGGCGTTTCCTCCGGGGAATTTCAGCAACGCAACGGCTCTCACACGGCAGTATTTCCAGTCATGGAAAGCCTACAGGGAGATTAAATTCAGGAAGGGCGATCGCCCATAATTCATCAGTCTATGCTTTCTGCTTTCGCCAAAAAACTTCCGGCACAATCAAACAAAAAGAGAAGGCTGGCGATTGAGGCTGAGGCGCAACAGCGACAGCGACAGGATCAGCACAAACAGCACCAGGCCAGCGGTGCAGGCGTAGCTCACGTCTAAATTCGTGGGGTCAAACGCCTGTTCATAGACGTAATACACAATGGTTTTGGAGCTATTGAGCGGTCCGCCCCGCGTCATGATGTAAATTTCTTCAAACACTTTGGTGGCTGAGATGGCAGAAATGACCGCCACCAGAAACAGGTAAGGCCGCATCAGCGGCACGGTAATGTCCCAGTGTCTGCGCCAGCCGTCAGAACCGTCCATGGCCGCCGCCTCATACAGCTCTGCCGGTATTGCCTGTAACCCCGCCAGGTAGATCACCATATAGTAGCCCAGCCCCTTCCAGACGGTGACCGCCATGACGCTGTAAAGTGCCCAATTGGGACTGGTGAGCCAGGGAAACCCATTCTCGGAGAGCCGTAGCCCGGTGAGCACCTGGTTGAGCAGCCCCGTTTCCGCATAGAGCCAGCGCCAGGCGATTCCGGCGACCACCATGGAAATCACCACCGGGGTGTAATAGGCGGCCCGAAACCAACTGATGCCGGGTAGGGCACGGTTGACCAGAATCGCCAACCCCAGCGGCAGCACCACCAGAATCGGTACCACAATGATGAGATAGAGAATGGTGTTGCCCAGGGTTTGCCAGAAGACCCCGTCTGAGAGCAACCGCCGCAGGTTCTCCAGCCCCACCCACTGGGGCGGCTGGGTGACGTCATAGCCATACTGGGTGAAGCTCAGGTAAAAGGCCCGCAGAGCCGGGTAAAGCACCGTCAGGCTAAGAATAGCGATCGCTGGCAGCAAAAACAGGTAGGGCGTGATCCGCTGCAGTAGAGCTTTTCCAGAGGGATAGGGAACGGGGGTGGAGGGAGGGCGATCGCCAATTGTCATATCGTTCTCGTCGATCGGGTTGATCGATCCAGGTACACAATCCGCTTCTCAGTCTAACGGGATTGCTGAGCAGAATGAACGAGCCAGATCCGGGCGGGGTATTGGCAAATCTGGGGTTCCCACGCCGCTCCTGCCCTACCGGATCATCTGCTACCCGCCATCCACGTTCTGGGTTAATCTGGTGTCTGGTGAGTTGAGCAGTTTAGGAGATAACCTTGGAACGAACCTTTATCGCAATCAAACCCGATGGCGTACAGCGGGGCCTCGTAGGCGACATTATTCAGCGCTTTGAGAAAAAAGGCTTTACCCTGGTGGGGCTAAAAATGATGACCGTCAGCCGCGAATTAGCGGAAAAGCACTACGGCGTTCACAAGGAAAGGCCCTTCTTTGCAGGTCTGGTGGACTTCATCACCTCCAGCCCGGTCGTGGCCATGGTGTGGGAAGGGGAGGGCGTTGTCGCCTCCGCCCGTAAATTAATTGGGGCAACCAATCCCCTCAGCGCCGAACCCGGCACGATTCGCGGCGACTTTGGGGTAACCATCGGGCGTAACCTGATCCACGGATCCGACGCGATCGAAACCGCTCAGAGCGAAATTGCCCTCTGGTTTACCGATAGCGAACTCTGTAACTGGAATCCCGCCGCAACTCCCTGGCTCTACGAAGGATAGACCGATTACCGCCACACAGCGATATCGGTGGCTGTCATGGCTTGGTGGCTTTTGATGTATCGTTTGGATGAGCCTCAAACTCCTTTTCAGAAGAAGTTTGGGGCTTTTCAGCTAAGTGGAGGGTCTCCTCCTGAGCAGAGCCAGTCTCAGCGGCGTTACCTCCGGGGGGTCGAGAGTGCCCTGGTGCTGTCGAATCGGGTGCTGTGTGCAGCGCTGCGCGGCCATTCCCATGGGACGTTTCCTGAACGGTCTGTTCTTGCTGATCAGTTCGCTTAGAAAAACCCCAGGTAAACAGGGCGGCGATGCTCAAAACCATGAGCCACTGCGGAGGCACAAATTCTGCGTGGATCACTCGAATGAGTAGCCGCAGTCCCACCAGTCCCACGGTGATGAAACCGGCATCTTCGAGATGGACATACTCATCCAGCCAGCGAATAAACAGCCCCGCCATAAAGCGCAGGGTGATCACGCCGATCAGCCCTCCGGTCAGCACCAGCCAGATTTCCTCGGAGAGGGCGATCGCCGTAGTCACGCTATCCAGGGAAAAGGCCAGATCCGTCACGGCAATCATAGGAATGGCCTGCCACAGGGAGGAAAAGCGTGGCCCGTGGTGCTCGTGGTCACCGTCCTCTTCGGAGGTGAAATATTGAAACACCAGCCACAGCAGGTAAAGCGCCCCCAACAGCTCAAACTGCCAGTAGCGAACCACCCAGGTCGCCGTCAAAATCAGAATAATTCGCAGAACAAACGCTGCCACTAACCCCACATTCAAAGCCTGACGCTGGAGTGCGCTGGTGGACAGCCCCTGGGCGATCGCCGCTAAAGCGATCGCATTATCGGCGGAAAGCACCACTTCCAGCGCAATCAACACCGGCAACAACAACAGGGCATCCATCCCTAAATTTGGCGAGTAGTCGAGCAGTTTGTCTAGCATGAATCCTCTGGCATAAATCCGAACGCAGGGTCGCCCCCTTTCATTCAGCTTACCGTTTGTTGACCGGGAGTATGGGAACTACACCCCTCGCCAGCTGCCAGAATGGGCTATCTACAGGCGATCGCCAGATTTTATTACTCATGCACCAGTGGGTAGAATAGGTAAATGCGGATGCGCTTAGTCTCAAGCGCTCTATCTACGCCGCGAACTCCGCCACAAAATTGACGCCACAAAATTGAAGTGTCCCCCTGTTCGGAGCCAATTCAGACTTGATTAATTCCCCCGCCTCCCCCTTTCCTGGTACCCCAAAGGATGCGTTTGTGCAAGAGCCATCGCGCTCCACCGCTCCACCTGCCGCACCGTCGCCTGCGCTGTCCCCCGCAACCCAGCCAGCATCTTCCGGGTCACAGCTCAAAGCTTTACTCCCCAGGTTTCACGCCAGCTACCCCATGGCATCTCTAACTTCAGAGCTGCTAGCGATCCAGACCGGTACCTACGTGGTGCGGGCCTGCATTCTGGTTGGGTCCTCGCTGATTGCCACTGGCATGGCCGCCGCCGCCGATATTGAAGCTGCCGAAGATAGAGCAAAAGTGCGCGCCCTGGAGCTGCTGAACTATCCCCACGAAGCGCCCAGCCGCCCGTCCTCCTCAACTCCATCTGCTTCATCTGCTTCATCTGACTGGCTGGATCAGGCCACCTTCGCCCATGCCGCACCCGTCCAGTTACCCGCATCGGGAATTGCAGGCTCTGCTTCCCTGGCCGCCACCGTGCCATCGCCCCTGGGAGCACCCCATCCCTTTGCACCCAGCTCTGACGCGCCGCCCAGCGATCGCCCCGCTCTGATTTCCCCCCCCATGGTCCCCTCCAGGACAAACGCCAACGCTGACCTTAACCCATCCCTTGACGCTCCCCAACGATCCCCTATTCCCGGACTGGACGCAGACCCCAGCCCGCCGCACCCTACCCGTGAAGCAGTCTCCCCAGAACCAGCAAATTCTCCAGCTGCGGAGCGATCGCCCCGCAAACCTAACCTCCACAAGGGAAAAGTGCCCCCCGCTCCTAGCGCCAGCACCATCGACCTGTCAGACATCATCGCCAAGACTAGCGTAGAGCTAACCCGGCTGGGCTGGACCGACGAACAGGGGCGGGAGCATCTGCAGGAGGCCTATGGCAAGCGATCGCGCCAACAGCTCACGGATCCCGAACTTTTAGACTTTTTACGCTACCTTGAGGGGCAGCCAACGCCGCCCCCCTTGCACTAGCCTTTAACCACCGTAGGCCGACTGCCCGCTGCGTGCTTGTCAATGACCTGGTCGATCAGTCCGTATTCCATCGCTTCATGGGCCGACATGAAGAAATCACGCTCCGTGTCTTCCTCAATCCGCTCCATTGGTTGTCCCGTATGATGAGCCAACCAATGGTTGAGCCGCTGCTTGTGGTAGAGAATTTCCCGCGCCTGAATCTCGATGTCTGCAGCCTGCCCCTGGGCACCGCCCAACGGCTGGTGAATCATAATGCGGGAGTTGGGTAGGCTCATGCGCTTACCCTTGGCCCCAGCACTCAGCAGGAACGCCCCCATACTGGCGGCCAGCCCTACGCAAATGGTGCAGACATCAGGGCGGATATGGTTCATCGTGTCGAAAATGCCCAGGCCAGCCATGACGGAACCGCCCGGTGAGTTGATGTAGAGGTAGATGTCTTTGTCAGGATCTTCCGCTTCCAAAAACAACATCTGCGCCACGATCAGGTTAGCCAGATCGGAGTCAATCTGCTGCCCCAGGAAAATGATGCGCTCCCGGAGTAACCGCGAGTAGATATCAAAGGCTCGTTCGCCGCGCCCAGATTGTTCAATAACAGTTGGAATCATGGATGTTCTGCTTTTACGCGTTTCTACTTGGATTCTATCGAAATAGCGCCCGGCTAGCAGCGAGTTGCCTCGAACCCCACTCCTTCCGTTCAGGTAAACCCCTATTTGGGAACTGAACCCTCTGGTACTGCATCCGCGACATCTGCAGACATCTTACTCAGAAGCGCCTTTAGCTTCATCCGGGGGATGTACGGCCAGCCTCCCTCGGCTTCCATATCCTTTAGCAGATTATAGAGGCGCTGCCGATTATCAGGGAGCGACTCTTGGAATAGACTGTCTCTCACTTCACGGTGGGCAACCTCCAGGGTGCGGAGAAGCGCTAACAGTGATAAGACATCGCCCTTGTAGTTCTGAGCTATAGCCCGGATGGAGGTGGCGATCGCCAACAAATCTGCATCCAACTGCTCGTTACCCGATGACTCAGCCACTAAGTTCAGATCCTTGCTACCTGCATCCATAACAATTCACCGGATGACGTCTTTCAATTCTTACCTCAAATCTAACGACATCGTCCCCTTCTCCTGCCAGAAATGGCCCGACTTCACAGACCCTTCAACAGAAGCAGGGGTGGGTTGCCCTTGCTTCTCATCTAGTTCACACATTGAAATACAACTACATATTAAAGTTAACAACGTCCTGTAGAATGCTATATGGTGCATTGACTAGGAATTATAGTCTTCATTAATGCTGAGTTCATTCATGCTAGGTATGAATACCACTGGTATTCATGCCGAGGACGTTAATGCTGAAAAAATGCTGCAGATGTTAATTCACAGGGGCTGTTAAAGAAACAAATTCGTGAATAAGCGTATGTGGGTGCTGTAGCCAAAAGGGCAGGGTTGGCGCTTTAGCAACAGCGAAACCACCGCCATGAGACCGTTTTTGAACCAGCCTTAAACAAATCATGTTCTGATAAGTAGGTGGTCACAATTAAACGACGCGATGGTGGGGGGTGCCCCCGCCGGGGGGCGCACCCCACTGTTTTTATTTATGGCCATGTACTTATAGAACTGGTGGGAAATTTCAGTTAGCGATTGAGGTGAGTATGAGGTATCGCGCGTTAGTAGCCGCATTTCTAGCACTGTGTCTAGGGTTTTTAACTGCCTGTAGTGAGGGTTCCATGTCGGCAGATCGTCCCCTTACCTACGACGAAATTAGAGGAACTGGGCTTGCAAACACCTGCCCCCGTCTATCAGAAACGAGACGTGGAGCTATCCCGGTATCTCCCTCTGAATCCTATGTCATTCGAGATCTCTGCTTGGAGCCAACGGCATACTTTGTGAAAGAGGAACCAACCAATAAGCGTCAAGAGGCGGAATATGTCCCCGCTAAAGCCTTGACGCGCTACACATCCTCGCTCGACCAGGTCACCGGCGACTTGGCCATTGGCGAAGGTGGTGAGCTGGTCTTCTCCGAAAAGGATGGCTTTGACTTCCAGCCGATTACAGTCCAACTACCGGGCGGTGAGCAGGTGCCCTTCTTGTTTACGGTTAAAGGGCTGACAGCGAAAGCACTCATCGGCTCTGAAGGCATCAATACCTCTACGGACTTTGAGGGTGATTTTCGAGTTCCCTCCTACCGCACGTCAAACTTCCTGGATCCCAAAGGACGCGGCCTCGCAACGGGGTACGATAATGCGATCGCCCTACCCGCCCAGGCCGACCGAGAAGAGCTGCTCAAAGAAAACGTGAAGAAGTTTGAAACGGGCAGCGGACATATTTCTCTACAAATTGCCAAGGTTGACAGTTACACCGGAGAAGTCGCAGGGACGTTTGAAAGTGAACAACCTTCCGACACCGATATGGGTGCTGACGAAGCTCTGGATGTGAAGGTTCAAGGCGTCTTCTACGGTCGCATTGAGCCAGCCGCCTAGTCAGTTTTTATACAGGCAGTTGGGGGCATTTCTAGGAAGGGGGCAGAACGCCCCCTTTTTTGTGCCTGCTTTCGCTAGGCCAACATTTTCTGGGCAGGGGCGCTCTAGCGTCGAAATCTAAGAATATTCACATAAATCGGTTTCTGTATTGTTCTTCTATAAAGTTAATTTCTATATCGGGAAATCTACTGGGAAATATGACAAATTAATTTTACAGCGAATAAACAAGCGAAGACTGTCCTGCCTATCGGAAACGCTTCTACCTCTCAACACTTAGAAGGTAACGAGTAAGCTCAGTGTGCTTTCCTCAAAAACCTTTTGCGTCTACCCGGTTGTTCTACCTGATTTGTCCAAAATGCCTCAACTGGACTAACTCAGCCTCAAATTTTGCCCCAAATTGACCGTGATTAACGCAAAGAGAATTGTTATGGTTCACAACGCTCAAAACTCCCCAAAGGTTAAAGTCTTCAGATTGACTCGAATTTTAACTGCTGTCAATGCAATTGCTCTGCGCGACTGGGCTAAGGATTGCATTGCAGATAATGTAGACATCTTGCTAATTGATTTCCAAGACGTTTCTTTGATGGATAGTAGTGGGTTAGGTGCCCTGGTGGCTATCCATCGCTTAGCCAAAGAAACGGCATCACGGCTCGTCCTCTGCTCACTTAGGGGCCAGGCTCGCATGTTGCTTGAAATGACCCACATGGGCGAGTTTTTCGAAACCTATCCCGATAAAGCTGCATTTGAGGCCACACTGAAACTCGGCCATCTCGATCAGATACGAGCCACAGAAACCTTTATGGATGAACGTGAAACTGCGAGCGTGCCATGACACGCCCCCTCCTTGGGCCACTCACTGGTATCCTAACTCAATGGCTTTAACTGTGATCGCCTTGACCCAACAGCCTTCGTCCAGAGACAAAATTAGTCTTGACAAATGCACGAATTAGGTGTTTTCGCTCGGTAGCAGATCATGAAACTTCATCCAAACTTAATGCTATTTCAGCGCAAGTTATAGGATTATTTGCGAAGTAAGGCAATTCTGCTATCCTCTTTAACTTAGTAAACGCGTCGTAGCATACCCATGTTTGGATATTTACGGAATGAACCCTCTTTGTAGGTGTAGTCGTGCTAGGCATGACATTCTTGCAAGAGCCATCCCCAAAAATCGGTTTGTGATTCCGCATTACTGCATAAGTGGCCTAAACTAGGGTTCAGTAAAAATGCAGTTGAATGGGCCAAGGCTAACTGAATACAGTTAACTTGCAACGTTGGGAGGCTGCTAGCTTACTCAGCTAATCCATACAGTTAAAACCAATTAAAAATCGTAGAACCTGAACGAGGCGCTGGCTCTCTTACAGGCTCAAAATTCATCTCGAAAGGGAACAGAGATATTTTCTCACTGTCTACAGTTCATAAGCAGCAGTCTGAGCAGGGGTGCATCCATCGAGCTTGCATTGCTATCGATTTATCAGTTTGTGAGATTACTACGCTTTATTGCCTGAATTTCATCATGCCTACAACAACCAGTAACGAGTTAAAGAGTGAGAGTCTACAACTGCTGCGGGAGTATCAGCAATCACCCTCCCCTGCCCTGCGCAACAAACTGGTACAGCTAAACTACGGCCTAGTTCGTAAAGAAGCTCATCACTGGATCAATCAGTGCCTGGAGAGCTATGAGGATTTACTGCAGGTTGGCAGCCTGGGTTTAATTCGAGCGATCGAACGCTTCGACATGACCAAAGGCCACGCCTTTAGCTCATTTGCCATTCCCTACATTCGCGGAGAAATCCAGCATTATCTTCGTGACAAAGGCTCTTCTGTGCGCATCCCGCGTCGCTGGCAAACCCTCCAGCGTCAGGCTGCCTACAAGTCTCGCGAAATCCAGGCCACCTACAATCGCCAGCCTACTGATGCCGAGCTGGCCGAGGCCCTGGAAATTTCGCCCCAGGAGTGGCAAGAAATTAAGCTCGCCTATCGCAACCGATCGCCCCTGAGTCTGGATGCGCCGATGCACGATGAAGAAGATGGAGCCATCTCCCTCGGCGAACTCATTCCAGACAGTCGCTACCGCAGTTTTCAGCTCGCCCAAGAAGACCAAATTCGCCTACAGCAGGCCCTGGTGCAGCTAGAAAACCGGACACGTCAAGTGCTGGAGTTCGTTTTTCTCCAAGATTTGACACAAAAGGAAACTGCCGAGCGTTTGGGCATCAGTGCCGTCACCGTTTCTCGCCGTTTGAAGAAAGGGCTGAAGCTTCTCAAGCAAACGATGGCAAGCTCTGTGGCTGATGCTTAAGAGGCTGCAAATTCCCACATCGTGAGAGACTAGATAAAACGAATTAAGTAGGTCAGCACAATTAAATTCATGTCAGAAAACCGGGGGAGCGCCCCGGTTTTCTAACCTTCGTTTTTCAATGCAGTTCTACTTAATCGTGGATTTAGTCAGTATCTGGGAAGGCAGGATGCACCATGAAGGCACAGGAGATGTGGGAACAGCCCGCCTCGCTTGGCGGTTACTCCGACGGCGCTGAGAGGTATCCTGAATCAGGCTATCTTCAGTCACACTCTTCTGGAGACTGGTCGTGGCCCCTCTGGCCCATCTTGCCGCTCTACCCCTATGGTCAGCGGCGCACCCTGCGGCGGGAAGTGGTTAAGGATGCCATCTGGACGTTTGACCAGGTTCAGGGCATTTTCTATGTGGTTGTGCCCATTCGCATGACTGTGGTGCGGCTGCAGGCAGGTGGGTTGCTGGTATACGCGCCGATTGCCCCTACCCAAGAATGCATCCGCCTCGTTCGCGAGCTGGAAGCTGCCCACGGCGAGGTACGATATATTATCCTACCGACTACGTCGGGGCTGGAACACAAGGTTTACGTAGGCCCGTTTGCCCGCAATTTCCCAACGGCGCAAGTTTTTGTCGCCCCAAGTCAGTGGAGCTTCCCCATCAACCTACCCTTGAGCTGGCTGGGGTTTCCTGGGCAACGTACCAGTGTACTGCCAGACAACTCGCTGGCAGCCCCCTTTGCGGGTGACTTTGACTATGCCGTCTTGGGGCCAATTCGCTTGGGGTTGGGAACTTTCACCGAGGTGGCACTGTTCCACAGGCGATCGCACACGCTACTCGTCACGGATTCGGTGCTGTCCATTCCCGACTATCCACCGGATGTAGTCCAGATTGATCCCTACCCGCTGCTGTTCCATGCCCGCGACAGCGCTTCCGACCCCATCGTCGATACGGTGGGCAACCGCCGCAAAGGATGGCAGCGCATCGCCCTATTTGCCTTTTACTTCCGTCCCAGTGCCCTCAGGGTGGTGCCGCTGGGGCAAGCAATCCGCGAGTCGGTTAAAGCTCCTCACCGAACCAGGCGAGCCTATTTTGGCGTTTTCCCATTTCGCTGGACAGAGCGCTGGCAGCAGTCCTTCGCTGCGCTTCAGGGCAATGGGCGGCTGCTGGTTGCGCCCATCTTGCAAACGCTTATTCTGAACCGTGCCCCATCAGAGGTTATTGCCTGGGCCGATCAGGTTTCCCAGTGGAATATCCAGCGCATCGTTCCCTGCCATCTGGATGCCCCGATTGAGGCCAATTCCCGATCATTTCGACAGGCATTTACTTTTTTGGAGAAGCAGCCCCAGGAAACCCCCCAGCTTTTGCCAGAGGAAGACTTTGAGCTGCTGCGAGAATT
The DNA here is from genome assembly GCA_035285585.1 of Synechococcales cyanobacterium. GTDB lineage: Bacteria > Cyanobacteriota > Cyanobacteriia > CAKZMO01 > CAKZMO01 > JAYKGU01. The sequence goes on along the minus strand of JAYKGU010000178.1, from coordinate 1,449 downwards.
GGAGATTAGCCTGAACAAACGGGGCATTACCCCTCCGGCAAAAGAGAAGATTTAGCTCTGCAGCCCAGGCGATCGCTTCGTGATACCCCAAGCCTTAGCTAAAAGTAGGCGTGTGTCAACGCATGGTGACAAATTCTTCCGCCGAACTGGGGTGAATAGCGATGGTGGCATCGAAGTCAGCCTTAGTTGCGCCCATTTTAACGGCGATCGCCACGCCCTGGATAATTTCAGCCGCGTAGTCGCCCACCATGTGCGCCCCCAACACCTTACCGGTTTCGTTGTGGACAATTAGCTTCATCAGCGTCTTGACATCCATATCGGGTATGGTGTAATACATGGCGCGGAAACGGCTGCGGTAGACCTTAATCGCGTCGTCGCCATAGCGCTCGCGGGCTTCCGCCTCTGTCAGCCCCACCGTAGACACCTCCGGCGAGGTAAAGACCGCCGTGGGGATATTGTCGTAGCTGATCTTGCGATCCTGGCCGCCAAACAGGGTATCAGCCAGCGCCCGCCCTTCGCTGATGGCGACCGGGGTGAGCTGCACATTATTGGTGCAGTCGCCAACCGCGTAAATATGCTCTACAGAAGTCTGGCTATATTCATTCACCGAGATGTAGCCGCTGATGGTTTCGACGCCCGCATTTTCCAGCCCCAGCTTATCGGTAAGGGGGCGACGCCCGATGGCCGCCAGGGTGACCGCATCAACGGTGATGCTGGGTACTTCGGCGTTACCCAGCTTGATGGTGGTTGCGCCATCCTCAGACCGCTCAATGCCTTCCACCTGGGTATCGGTAAGGATCTGGATGCCATGATTCTGCATAGCAGCCTGCACTTCGTTGCGAATATCATCGTCGAAGCCGCGCAGGATGCGATCGCCCCGAAGAATTTGATAAACCTCAGTGCCTAACCCGTTGAGGATGCAGGCAAACTCACAGCCGATGTAGCCGCCGCCGATCACCGCTGCTCGCTTGGGCTGTTCGGGCAGGCTAAACATTTGATCTGATGAGAGGAGATATTCTGAACCTGCAATCTTCGGCAGAATGGGTTCACCGCCCACGGCAATGAGGATTCGCTCAGCGGTCACTTTGCGATCGCCAATTTCCACAGTGCGATCGTTGACAAAGCGACCATAGCCTTCCAGAATCTCTACGCTGGAGTTGTTAAGCATCCGCTGGTAAATGCCGTTGAGTCGGGCCAGCTCATTGTTCACCCCGGTGACCATGGTAGTCCAGTCCAGCGATCGCTCGCCTAACTGCCACCCATATCCCGCTGCTGCCTTAAAGTGCTTGGGAAACTGGGACGCGTAGACCATTAGCTTTTTCGGGACACAGCCCCGGTTGACGCAGGTACCACCGAGGCGATCGCGCTCCACAATCCCGACCTTTGCGCCGTAGCTGGCCGCCCGTCGAGCTGCCGCGATACCACCGGATCCAGCCCCAATCACAAAAA